>NZ_PNCW01000220.1:0-277 GCF_005886985.1 Pseudoalteromonas sp. S3178
TTTGCCACCAGGAAACTCCCATAACCCACCTTGATGTTGCTCATCTGCACGTTTACAAATAAACACATTGTTATTTTTTTTAATTACACCCACAGCAACATTGATAATTACTTTAGTCATTACCTCTCCCTTAAATAGCATAAAAAAAGCGACGCAAGCGTCGCTTTTTATCTAACGTAACAAAGTGGTGTTATTTTAATTTACCACAACATTGTTTGTATTTTTGACCTGAACCACATGGACATGGATCGTTACGACCCACTTTTGGCTCGCTACG
>NZ_PNCW01000221.1:0-378 GCF_005886985.1 Pseudoalteromonas sp. S3178
TTGAAAACGAAAGGCCACCTACGTGATGGTGCTGACGCAGATTTTGTTGTGTTAGATGACCAGATTTATACTCAAGCGACCTTTATCGCTGGAAAACAGATTTAACTCTCCCTGAGAAAAACCCCGCTGAATTAATCGCGGGGCTTTTTTGTTTTTAAGGCAACAAAATATGACAACAAAAACTGAAAAAAAACGCTTAGCTTCGCTTGATGCACTGAGAGGCATGGATATGTTCTGGATTTTAGGCGGTCAGTCTATATTCGCAGCATTATTTGTATTGACGGGTTGGCAAGGTTGGAAAGTATTTGAGGCCCATACAGTGCATAGTGCATGGCATGGATTTACATTTTATGATCTAATTTTTCCTCTCTTTATTTT
>NZ_PNCW01000222.1:0-255 GCF_005886985.1 Pseudoalteromonas sp. S3178
ACCACAGCAGAGTCAACTTCTTGATCATAATCTATCGATTCGATGCCAAAACCAAATAAACGTAAGAACTCATTGTGGTAACCAACATAATCCGTAAGCTCATCAATGGTTTCAGAATTAACCGAATCCCAAATGACTTGAATACGTGATTGCACGTCTTCTTCCAGCTCTTTATAGTTTTGGAATAAGTGGCCACCCTCATCAAAACGTGGCGTGTCACCATAAAGACTCTCGCGGAACAGACCATTTATTTGT
>NZ_PNCW01000223.1:0-395 GCF_005886985.1 Pseudoalteromonas sp. S3178
TAAGTGCAGCAAGCGATGCCACGGTTGAAGAAATTTTGTTGCGCCCAGGAGCACAAGTTAACCCCAACAGCATCATTATGAGGTTACAAGATGCAAATTTGGCCCAATCTTTAAAAGATGCCAAACGCAGTTTGGCGCAGTCGCAAGACCAATATCTACAGCTCGATATCAATCAACAACGAGAACTGCTATCTCATCAGGCGGATTTGGAAATTCTGAGATCTGAGTTAGAAAGTGCCGAGCTGGAGGTTACTGCTCAAGGAGAATTGGTTGAAGATGGAGTTGTTTCTAAACTCGACTACCAACGCGCGGTACTTACTCATCGCCAGCTGAAACGTCGCATTAATATTGAACAACAGCGAATATCACAATTGCAGACCTTACACAAAGCCAAC
>NZ_PNCW01000224.1:0-233 GCF_005886985.1 Pseudoalteromonas sp. S3178
GTAGAGCTAAGCGCAGCCACTAACATTAATTTTTTCATTGTTGGTTTCCTTTTTAATTTTGTTGCTGAGCAAATAATGCAAACAGCCATTTGTTTTTTGCTTGAATTATCCCAAGAGTTGCAAACTCTTTGCCAACTAATAAAGTTTATAAATATCAGTTTGTTGTTGGTTTTTAATCAGTTTATTGTTGATGGTTTTCACTAACTTTTGGCGATATCACTCACTAAAACAAT
>NZ_PNCW01000225.1:0-285 GCF_005886985.1 Pseudoalteromonas sp. S3178
TGCCAGAGATATGAACCGTTTGGCAGACACATTAGCGCAGAACCAAATAGCTAGGCAGCAATGGATAGCGGATATTTCGCACGAGCTACGCACGCCGATTGCCGTGATCCGCGCGGAACTTGAGGGAATGATTGATGGCATTATCGCAAGCGATCCTGAACAACTTATGTCCCTTAATGAAGAGATCCAACGATTGACTCGGCTGGTGGACGATTTACATCAACTATCGCTATCAGACCGCGGTGCACTTACTTACAACATGGATAAAGAAAACCTTTACGATCT
>NZ_PNCW01000226.1:0-226 GCF_005886985.1 Pseudoalteromonas sp. S3178
CTTCCATATATCAACATAACGTAAAATTTGATCTATGGCCCTATGTTAGTAATGTTTATAGTGGTGCAGAACAAAATACCCTTTTTTACTTTTTAAAATAGGTAGTTTGTAAGTTGCTTACCAATGTCTTTGCCTTGACCTTCCACCGAAAACGTTGAAAATTACAATTATATTTATGGACGTTACATAATCTATAATAATAGCGGGGTAGAAAAAGCTACCTCGG
>NZ_PNCW01000227.1:0-328 GCF_005886985.1 Pseudoalteromonas sp. S3178
TCAGAATACAACTTTTTCCTAAATGTAATTTGGTAGAACTCATTTAAAATAGTTTTGTGGAACCGCTCGCAGATACCATTTGTTTGCGGTGACATAGCTTTCGTCTTTGTATGCTCTATATCATTGATCGCTAGATATAGCTGATAATCATGATGTTCGACTTTGCCGCAATATTCAGTACCTCTATCGGTCAGAATACGTAGCATTGGAAGCTCGTATTGTTCGAAGTACGGCAGTACTTTGTCGTTAAGTATGTCAGCCGCAGTAATTGGCGTTTTCGTGGTGTAGAGCTTAGCGAACGCTACTTTGCTGTAGGTATCAACGAAGG
>NZ_PNCW01000228.1:0-208 GCF_005886985.1 Pseudoalteromonas sp. S3178
ATTTAAAAAAGCAGGTACTTATGATGCTAAACGTGTATTCGGTATTACAACACTCGATGTGATCCGTTCTGAAGCGTTCATTGCTGAGCTTAAAGGCGTTGACGTAGCAAGCGTTAAAGTTCCAGTAATTGGTGGCCACTCAGGCACAACTATCCTACCGTTACTTTCTCAAGTTGAAGGTGTTACTTTCACTGATGAAGAAGTGGCT
>NZ_PNCW01000229.1:0-362 GCF_005886985.1 Pseudoalteromonas sp. S3178
AAGTGCATTCATAACAGCAGCGGGACCTTTTTCAAAACGAACACCTTTAACAAACCATGCAGCACCCAATGCATTTGCATTTTGCTGTGCTACCGGCTGATTGGTTTGTGGATCCGGGCCTATCACATATTTTGTATTCAGCATATTCAATACCGGCAAACAGTTGGGGAAATTATACAATTGCTTCTCAATTAGATCCTGATAAATGCTCAGTTTGGCTGGATGATAACCCCCGATCGATTTATGAAAATAGGCGGATAGTGCACCCGCGTTAAAAGCATTCGAAATACCTCTGGATACATCTAATACACGGTAGTAGCTTGTATCTTTTAGTATAGAGGCATCGGCAGCTGAAGGCGTAA
>NZ_PNCW01000023.1:0-32884 GCF_005886985.1 Pseudoalteromonas sp. S3178
GAGCAACAAAGAGTAAATTGCCCCTAGACAGAACCCTTCGGGCAGCGCATGTTTGGCACTTATGCTGCGTTATCGCCTATTTATGGGGAATAACCACACTACATAGGCTCTGCCTTGCCTAAATGCCAAACACACTGCTGCAAATTTAACCTCGAAAGATAAACAGGCCCTAAATAATCTTTAAAATTTGATTTAAATGTTATACATACGTTGTACTTTTTATATCCGTACATACCTGCCGCAATGCTAAGGACCACGGATAAAACAGGGAATAACTTATGTGTTAAAAAATCATAAGCTGTATTAGCAATAAATGGTGGGTCTAGATTCTCGTCCCAAGCAATAAAAAGTATGGGTGGGAATAGTAGGCTAGACGTCATTATTATTCGAAAAAGTTGCTTTGCTGTCACTTGAGGTTCTACTTATTAAATGCTAGAGCCAATATAAAATAAGAGTATACCTAAATAAATAGCAATCGCCGATAATGAGTTTTTAGAACGAAGGCGCTTAACTAACCATCAATCATGCCGAAAACTACCAGCAATAAGCCCCCTGTAAATCGATAGTTGTTTAAGTTTACGTTACCTGTTTCGTCGGTTATAAAACGTAAGTAGCCAAAAAGTATAAAAACACAGCCCGTTATTAATTTTAAATTATGCATTGTTGTACCTTTATCTTAAATACAAAAATGCCATAACCGGATAGGCTATGGCATTTAACTATAAGGTATCAATAGAGCAAGCTGCAATAATAGTTGCTCACCTCGATTGTTATTAAAAGATTCAGATTACTTAGCAAAACCACCTAATGGTTTAAGTAATAATGGTGCTAGTGCTGCGTGTTTATCTGTCAGCTCCTTTGGTAAATCGCCTAAATGTACCATGCGAGTGGGTGTTGCAGCAGCAATCCAACGCTTAGCATGATCGTCCCAGTTTTGAATATGAATGTGTGACGCTTCTAAATCTTTAAAACGCTCGTAAACCATAATGTCGCCATCGTCAGACATATAATATTGATAGTTTAATGTGCCAGACTCTGTTTTAGCGCGTTCTACTCGTGAGTTCATAACTTCACGAAATTCTTCTAGTTTACCTGGGTTTAGTTTTGCCTCTACAATCCAGCCAAAGTTTTCAAATGTTGTGTTGCCGTCTTTTTCAATTTGGCTTGTTTGTGCTTCTTCGCGAGCAAAACCACCAAAAGGTTTTAACCATAATGGGCTTAGTGCTGCATGGCGCTGGCGTACATCATCAGGTAAGTCGCCTAAGTGCACCATCCGTGTTGGTGCTGCGGCTGCTATCCAACGCTCTGCGTGGTCATCCCAGTTTTCAATGTGTTCGTGTGAAGAGTCTGCATCAGCAAAGCGCTCATACACAAGTACATCACCTGCATCAGAAAGGTAGTACTGATAATTTTTTGTGCCCGCTTCTGTGAGTGCACGGTTTACTTGAGAGTTCATAACAGCTTTAAAGTTTTCTAATTCACCAGCGTTAAGTTTAGCTTCTACTATCCATCCAAAATTTTTAAACATAATAATCTCACTTATAAGTAGGCCCACACAAAGGGCAATTAAAATTAAAAGCAGTGATATTCCTGCAATTAATACCTAGCGTTTGCGTTAACTAGATAATGAAGTAAGTTTACATCTGAAATTTTTAATTGATAATAGTGCGTATAATGAAATGAATTTTTAGATTTTATATATAATAGGTGTATTGAAATAAATTCGTAAAAAGTAATTTGTGAGGTAATTATAAAAACGCAGCTCTTAAAAAGAGCTGCGTTTAAAGTGTTTTATGGTTTTATCAGATTACTTTCTTGGTTCGTAATCAATCTTAAATACCACAGTGTAAAGTACCGGTACCACAATTAGCGTTAGTATGGTGGCAAAGCCTAAACCAAACATTATAGTAACCGCCATTGACTGGAAGAACACGTCAAATAATAGCGGGATCATACCTAAAATAGTGGTTATTGCCGCCATTGCTACAGGGCGCACACGGCTAACGCCAGATTCAAAAACAGCTTGGTAAGGCGATTTTCCATCGCTAAGCTCAAGGTTAATTTGATCGACCAACACTATACCGTTTTTAATTAACATGCCGCTTAAGCTTAATAAGCCAAGCAATGCCATAAAGCTAAACGGCGCATTCATTATCAACATACCCGCACTTACACCAATAATGGCAAGAGGCACTGTAGCCCAAATAACTAAAGGTTGTTTAAGCGAGTTGAATAACAGTACGGTTACCGCAAACATAGCTAAATATCCCAACGGCAATGAGCCAAAAATAGCCGATTGCGCATCAGATGACGATTCATATTCGCCGCCCCATTCTAATTTATAACCACGCGGTAGCTCTATTGCTTCTACAGGCCCTCGTATGCGGGCAAATAATTTAGCAGCGGTTTCGTCACCTAAAACGTTTTGATCCGCCATTACCGTTATTGTACGTTTACGGTCGCGGCGCATAATTAGGCTGTCTTCCCATTCAACCACAAATTCGTCAACCACTTGCGTTACTGGCACAAACACGCCAAGTACTGGGCTGTAAATTTGTAAATCGTGAACGCTTTCTACATTTAAACGCTCATTAGCAGGAGAGCGAGCAATAATAGGCAACAGTTGCGTACCATCTCTGTATACGCCCACTTGTTTACCAGAGAGGCTAGTAAGCAGAACATCATCAAGGTCAGATTTGCTAATACCTAAGCGGCGCGCTTTTTGTTCGTTAAACTGTGGGCGAATCATTTTAGTACGCGCACGCCAGTCATCACGAATATTATAAGCCCCTTTATCCTTTGCTATAACGTCTTCTGCTTTAGCCGCTAGCTTTCTAAGAACTACTGGGTCTGGGCCTGTAAAGCGTGCCTCAATTTTAGCATCGGTTGATGGGCCAATTTCCATCGGCTTAATTTTAAGCTCGGCTGACAGTGGCGTATTTTGTGAATATTCACGCACCTTTTGCATTACTACAGCAACCGCCTCGCGGTTTTTTACTCTAATAATAAGCTGCCCATAAGAAGAGTACGATTTTTGAGGAGCGTAAGTAAGCATAAAGCGCGGAGCACCTTGGCCTGTTGTACTTGTTACTTCCTCTACGAGCTCTTCTTTTTGTAAGTAGTTTTCTAGCTTTTTAATGCCATCAAGCGTTGCACGTATATCTGAGCCTTGCTGTTGCCAGTAATCTACATAAAACATCGGCGTGTTAGACGCAGGGAAAAACGATTGTTTAACCGCACCAAAGCCAACCACTGCAGTACAAAGTAATACAACCATCAGCACAAGTGTTGTTTTACGATAATGCATAGACACATCTAAAAGTGCTTTATAGCCTGTAAAAATAAAGCCTTTGTATGGATCGTCGTCTTCCTCATCGCCCTCAGCATTTTTACCTTTTTTAAACTCATCTTGTTTAAACATTAAGTTTGCAAAAAACGGCGTAAGGGTGATGGCGGTGATCCAGCTTAATAAAAGCGATATAAATAATACCCAAAATAAGCTGCCAGCAAATTCACCCGTAGCATCAGAGCTTAATCCAATGGGAGCAAATGCAGTAATACCAATAACTGTAGCGCCTAGTAGCGGCCATTTAGTTTGCTCTACAATATTAACCGCCGCTTTTAACTTAGTTTGGCCTCGTTTTAAATTTATTAATATGCCTTCGGTTACTACTATGGCGTTATCTACCAGCATACCTAGGGCAATAATAAGCGCACCCAAAGAAATACGTTGTAGGTCTATGGCAAACAACTTCATAAATATAAAGGTGCCTAAAACGGTCAGTAATAAAATGCCGCCAATTAAAATACCGCTTTTTAAGCCCATAAATATGAGCAGTACCACAATTACAATGGCAATAGCCTCTACAAGGCTTACAATAAAACCATCTACCGACTTTTCTACTTCTTTAGGTTGGTTATATACCGATTCAACATGTATGCCGTGTGGGCGTTGGTATTCAAGCTCTGCTAAGTGCTCGTCAATTCGTTTACCTACATCAACTACGTTAACCCCGTTCATAAACGACACACCAATTAACAGTGCTTGCTCTGAGTTGTAACGAATAACATTAGTAGGTACTTCTGCGTATTCTCTAAATACTTTTGCTACATCGCCTAAATAAATAAGCTCACTGGCACCAGGTTTTGAAATAAGCAGGGTTTCAAGCTCACTTACATCTTTAAATTCACCGGTTGGGTGAAAGCGAATAGACTCATCGCCAACGCGTATTTTACCTGCGTTAGACACCGTATTTTGCGATTGCAATAAACCAAAAATATGGCTTGGGGCTATACCTAGTTGAGCCAATTTACGTGTAGATACTTCAACCATAACTTGTGGTTGTTGCTCACCAGCAATAGTTACTTTACTTACCCCTTTAACAAGTACTAGTTCACGCTTTAAGTAATCGGTGTAGTCTTTTAGTTCATCGTAAGAGTAGCCGTCGCCAGTAACCGAATATAAAACGCCGTATACATCGCCAAAGTCATCTAAAATAGTGCTTGGGTAAACGCCGCTTGGCAGCGAAGGAGAAAGGTCGTTAATTTTACGACGCATTTCATCCCAAATTTGGCGCAGCTGTTCTTTTCGGTAGGTGCTTTTCATTTCTACCGAAATTTGAGATTTACCATTTGATGAAATAGAGGTCACATAATCAACATATGGGAGCTGCTGAATCGCATTTTCAATAGGGAAGGTGACTTCTTCCTCTACTTGCTGCGGCGACGCACCCGGGTACATGGTAATAACCATGGCTGTTTTAAGCGTAAACTCAGGGTCTTCTAATTGGCCTAAGTCAAAATACGACACACTACCGCCAATTAACAGCAGCAGTGCAAACATCCAACTAATTACTTTTTTCTCTATGGAGAGTTGCGCAAAGCTCATAATTATAAGCCTCGCTCTTTATTCCATGGACGTACTTTCATGCCTTCATCTAGTGAGTGCACGCCTGCAGATACAACCATTTGGCCTTCTTTAATACCGCTAAGTACTTCAATACCATCGCGATGAACTTGCCCTACTTTTACAGCCTGCTTATTAACAACACCTGTTTCTGGGTTGTATAACCACACATACGCGTTATCAGACACGCTTTCTTTTGCTTCTGAAAAAACCGACTCAACAGGTAAAATGGTATACGCTACTTGCGAGCTAGTAACTTTAGATAAATCAATAAATACACGCCCAGTCATACCGGCAAGTAAATTAAAGTCATCAGGTACTGGTAGCGAAAAAACAACTTGGTAGGTCAGGGTGGTTGGATCGGCCTGTGTATCCCACTCTTTTAAATCAAGGGTATATTCTTTGTTAGCAAAACCGTCAAACACAACGGTAGGGTGGTAATCGCTGCCTTTTTTAATACGCGCTATTATTTTTTCAGGGACTTGTATTTCTACATCCATTAAGTCGCGTGTTTCTAAGCGTAAAATGTTTTGCTTAGCTTGAATATTTTCAAAGTTTTTAACAAATACTTTAGCCACAGTGCCTGCAAATGGTGCGCGTAATTCGCTGTATTCTAGGTTTGTTTCGGCAATTTTAAAGGCAGACTCTGCCACTTGCATATTAGCCAATGCTTCATCGTATTCAGATTGGCTTGCGATTCTTTTTTCAAGTAATTGCTCAATACGGCCAAGTTGCGACTTAGCAAGCTCAAAGCGGGCTTTTCTATCATCGTATTGTAATTGAAAGTCTTCTGGGTCGAGCTTTGCCAGTAGCTGACCTTTTTTAACTTCTTCACCTGCTAAAACCGGAAACTCAACAAGCTCACCATTTACTCTAAACGCTAAGTAAGAGCCTTGGTTTGCAACCACTTCAGCAGGAAAACTGCGTACATTTGTTTGCGAATCATGTCCAATATTAAATAATTTAACAGGCCTTATGGGCTCTTCTTTTACTTGCTTTTCTGGCTCTGAACAGGCCATTAAGGTAAGTAAAGTCGTAGTAAGTATACATAGACGAAAGAGTTTCATGTCTTCTCCGTGGCAATGATGGGCAAAATAATTAAGTGCAGGATACGCTGCAACCATATAAAATAAAATTCATTAAATTTTAGAAACATAATAAGTTTTATTTATGATCATGTTGAGCGCAGTATGAAGCTGAATCAATTACAAATTTTAGATGCCATTGTACAAAGTGCAAGTTTAAGTGGCGCGGCGCTTAAATTACATAAAACTCAACCAGCGCTTACACTTGCTATAAAGAACCTTGAAGCAAAAATAGGCTTTGAATTACTTGATAGAACCAAGTACCGATTACAGTTAACTGAAAAGGGGCGTGTTTTTCATCGCGAAGCACAGCAACTTTTACACGCCAACGACGAATTAGCGCAACTCGCTAAAGAGCTTGCTTTAGGTAACGAGCCGCAATTTAGAATATGCTACGAGCAAATTTGCCAAAAGCAAAGTTGTAACGAGATCATAAGTAATACTTTTAGGTTGTTTAAACGTACAGAATTTAATTTAACCAGTGGCAAACGCTTTGTTTCTTTAGAGCAAGTAAATAGCGGCCAAGTAGAGCTTGGCATTGGCCCGTGGTTTGATTTATTCCATGCAACAGGGCACCTTGAAAGCCTGCCAATAGGTAAACTTAATATAGGTATAATTGCAGCTGCCAATACGTTTCCAAACAATATCACCTTTAACGAATTACAAAATTACCCCTGTTTGGCTATGTTTGAAAGCGACTTAAGTATAGATAGCGATAAGCTTTCATATTCAAAAGGCTCCGCCTTAATGAAAATAGATGATGTAACCAATTTAAAATCGTTTTTATTACAAGGCGCAGGCTGGGCGATGATGAATATAGATTACTGCGCCCCGGAAATAGAAGCAGGGCTTTTACAGCAAATACATATAAATGACAGAGAAGATGAGTTTGGTATAGAAGTTCGCGCATTTAGGCGAGATGCAATACATCACGGACCCGTTGCCCGCTCAATTTGGGATCAGTTTAAAGTACTCAGTGAGGCGTATTTAAATGAACGAGGATATTAATAAAGAAACCCTCATTTACACCATTATTGCAAATATACCTGCAGGTTTTGTGGCAAGTTACGGGCAAGTAGCAACGCTTGCAGGTTACCCGCAAAATTCACGTTTGGTAGGGCGCTTATTAAAGGTAATGCCAAACGACTCGGTTATACCTTGGCACAGGGTAGTAAACAGCCAAGGAAAAATATCGTTTCCCGAAGGCAGTGATAAATACCAAGAACAACGCCAAAAGCTTTTATCAGAAGGTGTTAGTTTTAAAAATAATAAAGTGAATATGCGCGAGTACAGATGGGAGTGATATGACTACTCTTGAAAGGTAAGTGCTAGTGTAGGTCGGATAAGCGAAGCGCCATCCGACACAGAAAAGTACTTTGCCATTTATTCTCTGTATTTTATGATGTCGAGTGGCTAGAGAGTGCCAATTGCAGACTCTCAGGAGTTATAAACTCTGAAGTTAAGGTTTGCCGCTTTTAATTGATGCTTATATACATAGAAAATGAAACTACCTTCAATATAAATATGTCTCACAGCTGATTATCAATCGTCCATGCCACCATTTTCTTTAATTACATGCCTTAAATGGGTAATGGTATTGTCGAAACTTATCAAATTTATCTCATTATTATCGTAACCATGTCTGCGTAAATGCTCTATGGCCATCTCAGCATTAGTTACTGCAGCGCATAGTGATCGCACAATAATATCCCGCTGAATGATTTTATAACTGCTCAATCTATCTGGGACATCATATTTGAGGTTGTGCATCTCACTCAGTAAAGTTCTTGCGGATTTGACTACCTGTATTCTTGATTTATCTAAGCTGTTATTAAGTATTTCGATTCCTACAGTGCGAACCAAATTACTCTGTGCCTTAAAGCATAAAGCATTCTCATTTTGAAGACTTACCTCAAAGTTTTCTTGCCGTTTCTCTTCAACTCTAATTTGTAGCTCATTTGCATGTTTTCGATTGTCTTCTGCTCTTTGATTTGAGTAAGCTTGCTGTTTATTACTTTCCCCTTGTGTACGTATTGTTATAAGTACGCCAATAAGCGATAGCAAAGCGAGCAAAGGACTAACTATACCGCTAAAGAAAGCCCCAAAGTGGGACCATGTTTCAGTTGTACCACCGTGACCAAGTCCAAAGTTTTCACTCCATAAAAACAAAGGTATGTGATCAGCGCCATATAAATTGAGAATCTCAGCCAAGTAATAAGATTTTAAAACAATAACTTAGCGTGTATTACTTATGGGTACTTTGCCTCTTAAATTGAGAATTATTCATAGCTAAAAACTGCCTCAGCACAAATTCTCATCCAGCCAAAAGTTCTCATATTGCCTCGCAGATTCTCATTCTGCCACTAAAGAACTCTGACTTGATTTTAATGGGCACTTAATTAAATAGATTCTGTATTCGGTAAATTAATGGCGAACACTATACGCTAATATTTACTTAGTAAAAGTGTAGTAAATCGATCAGAGAATGGATTTTTATGGTAAAGAAAAATTAAGCTACTTAAGTGAAAACTAAAATGCAGATATGCGGAGCTTCATATGTATTGTTGAGTTAATTCAAATGTGGTGGAATTTAGGTTTAGTTTTGGATGAAATTACTAAACCTTTATTAAAAAGGAAAAATATACTTATTGGTATTCAGTCGCTTAGTTTTGGTGAAATGCCAGTATTGTTCTTAATTAAGCATAGACCGAGAACAAGTCTCGGCTTAAAAAATTAAAATTGAAATCATAAAGTGCTAAATGTCGAGTGATAGCTGTTTATTTTGTGTTTTCGCCAACTTCAAAGTGCCATTCTTATATATACGTTTTGAGTCACTACCATTAATATAAACGGGTGTAAGTTTACCGGTACTAATCAATCTCATTAGTTCAACTTTAGGTATACCTGTGACTTCAGCACCGTTCGCAATGGACATCGTTTTATCTCGTATACGTTGAGTATGTAACTTACAGAAGGTGTCGAATGCTTTAGGCAAAACATGTATGGAATGCATTAAGTCCGATGAAGGTTTATATGTTATTGATAAGCTATTGCTTTTAGCGGCTATGAGTACATCTGTTATACAGATATTGTGTAGAGCCATTAAACGATGCTGCTCAATAAGGGGGTTATAATCCTTTTTGTGTCTGAATTTGGCTAAAAAGGTATAAACACCAGATACTTCAAGGCGAGTATCTATTCTCAAGGCCTTTTTTGAATCAGCTTTTATAAACCCAGCCTCTACTAAAAGGGCGATCTGTTTAAATGTTATGCCAATTATAGAAGAGGCTGTTTGAGCGTCAAACCAAAGTTGAGTCATAGTATTATTTGAACGAGTATACTCGCTATTATACATGTCATATAGTGTCGATAATGACCCCCATTCACATAGCAAATTCTGAACAATCATTTCAATTTTGTGAAACTCTATATTCAACGGTACATTTGTTGGTAGTCGTTTGGCCATTTCATTTAAGAACAATCTAGCACTATCTGGATTATTAAGAATATCAGCCGCTTGATTCAATAATGTAGTGGTAATTTCCTTTGGCGGGTAGTTCGTTCGTATATTACTATCGCCTACAATCGCCTTAGCTATAAGGTATGCATCGTGGACTTGTTCTTGTGATTTTAATAATTCATTCAATGGCATGCGCGTTAAACGTAAGCCGCACATAGATGATGTGCAGCAGCCATTTAGAAGGTTAATAGTAAATTGCAGTGGTGCGTTGCAATGAGGGCATTCGGATAACAAGGCACATTCATGAATAATACAGTGGCGTAAGAACGGATTTTGCCACTGGGCCTTAAAATACCCATATTGGTTGACACAATCTGGGCAAACCTGCGGCGTTATTAACCTTGTATGTGTCCAGCAATTTATCTTTAACAATGTCAAAGTACGAATGGTAGGGATAAGATGATCAAGGAGTTCATTCTTTGTTGGCCTACCCTTGATAATACTTGTTAGCATACGTTTATTTAGTACGCGAGACTCTATGCTTATGCCATTTCTTTTAAGTAAACGAAGTACATACCCAATAGCTGATTCTGCTTCATAGTACGAGGGTTTTATTGGGAAGCGCATTAGTATAACCCCGCATAGAACTGGCTTCTAAGGCTTTTATCTTGCTCATTTATATATGCATCTAATTGTTTTTTTGCTAAAAGTTCATAATCAAATGGATTGATAGCTCCAATTGCATATTTCTCAAAGTTTTCAGATAAAGCTTCTATGAGCTGTTCATAATTTTTTGCATTTCGTGTGTTATTACGTAAAAACAAATCGCGCATAGTACTCATAGTGTGCTCACTGTACGCAACGTAAATACGATCAAGTAGCTCACTGTGCTTATCCTTTGTTAAATTTGGCAACGAAACTTGTTGAAGGAACCAATTACAACAGGCAATCCAGTTATTCGTTCTGGGGAGGATTGGCTTAATTTCGATGGGGCGCATTTGGCGACGAGACATCTGCTCGTCATCGTCAAATTTACCGGCGGTCCTACCAAATGTAATAAGGCGCTTAGCACTACTTGTACCCGCGAAAATAATCGAACAACGGATTTTGTTGCTATCGATAAGATAGCAAAGATATTTAATAATTCGTTGAAATTCTATTCCATCATAACTTGAGGCAATATTCTGAATTTCGTCCAGAATGATTAGCTCTACTTCTCGATCTCTGAGCAGAGTAATAAGTTGAGTGTCCAATTCAGCTGCAGTAGCGCGAGCATTTTGTGTTGGTCCGTCTAGCTCTGAAATTAAAAGCCGAGTTATCTCTGCAGTACTCTTTTTAAACTCCTTAAATGCCACATAAAAGATTGGCACTGTAGTTTTCTCTGGCGTGGTAACAGGTAAAAACTGAGCGTGATACTGCTTTAATATATACGTCTTGCCAGCACCCGAGGCACCATAAATAAGTTGAGCTCGTTTATCCTCTGATGGTGCATTATACATATTGTGGATTTCAGCTATCCTCTGAAATATTTTCTTTTGTATGTCACATGCGAAAATTGTACTGGGTATAGTTACCATTGTTTTTCATTTCCCTCATCATCATTAGAGCGAGTCGAAGCCATTTCTTTGGTCTGGCTCAATATCGTATTTGCGTAAGTATCTTGTTCACCTGAGTGCGATATCTGTGATTTAAATTCATTAGCGTTATGAGATTTTTTTATTCGCTCTTCAATGGATAATCTCTCTGTCGTATTTTTATTGAAAGACGCTACCTTTGGGCCTCTGCGTTTTTTACGGGTTGACTTTTGCTTTACGAATTCAGTTATTTGACCAGCATAGTGGCCTATAGGAGTATGAGAGAAGTGCTCTTGATAAATCCCGCATTGAGTCAGTGTATCAATGCCATTTAGTTCAGAAAAACTGACAGGTAATTCAGTATCATGGTAGTCAATATTAGCCGCGACTATTTCCACTGGTATGTCTTCGCCAGGCAGTGTTGCTTGAACTGTTACTTTTCTGGCATCTAGGTCGTCATGAAACACATAAACAGAGGGGTTTTCACCCAACTCCATGTCTGTTTTAGTCGCCGCGTATAGTTGTTTTAGCTCATCACTGTAATAATCTTGGCCTAAACACCTGATAGTTCCACGTTGCTGTAATTTGTGTGAGGTCTGGGCTCTGGACACGTGGAAGCAATGTTGTAGCTGATCATATGTGAATGAAGGCATAGGCGTATTGATAATTGACTGATTCCATTTTTCGATTGGCGTATGGCCAGCCTGTTTATGGGGTTTGTGCATGTACTCTGTCAAAAATATATTCAGTAGCTTTGTAAAATCAGATACTTTTATATCCGCTCGTTTAGCTAATGGAATTGTGTCGAGTGAGTTCAGGTTAGTACGTTTTCCTGAATAACTTTGAAATCCGATACTCGTCTCACCACTTTGCGTTTCAATCTTCATACCCGAAAAAAACTGATTTCTTAATACGTTAAAAAATGACTCAATGAATGGCTTCTTAGCAGGTTGATTTGATGGTGTATAGTGAATATTTAACTCAAGTCGCTCCGCAGCCTTTTTTATCAAACGATTATTAAATCCTGGGCCATTATCCATAATCAATGTAGTCGGTTTTCGGCCATTCATTGTAAGATTACTATCCGCCATAAATATTTGACGTAAAAGGTTAAGTCCGCCGGCAGCGTTTTCAGGCTCAAAACTAAGTACCACAGAGATAGGTGCGCGTGTGTATGCGTCTATTGCTACATATAAAGAAATAGGCGGTGTCGGTAGACCTGTTTTGTCATCAATTAGACACATATTTAGCGCAACACGGTCGCATTCAACGCGTTGCATTGCGTAATAGGTTTCTATTCGTTTACGTAGCGTTGTTTTTCGCTTGTTGATTTCCGCTTGTGAAAGACCTTTGAAATTAGCAAGTTTTGCGGCATCAGTAAGCTCTTGTAACCGGCGGTAAAAGGTGCGTTGGGATGTGATTTGAATCTCATTATTGTTCAAGCTAGCTTTTTGCGCTTCTCGTTTATAGTTACAGTAATATGCGCCTTTGAAAGCAGAGTTATTACACGAATAGACGGTAGCGATGTGGTGCTGTACGAAAGCCTCAGTGGCCGCATTTAGCCGTATAGGGCTATTGCGCTTCACTCCCGCAAGCGCCTCATCATTAAAATCTGATTGAACCCATGCGCGCCAATGGCGACATACCGTTTTCCATTGCGGGTGTTTTGTGGCAATAGTTGCAGGATGTTGGCTTTCGACTCGTTTGATGAGCTCATCATATGTGACCTTGGTTGTGGCAGGGTATCCTTCACTAACGAGCTCTTTCAAGATAGATTGATACATCAATCGTGATGTAATCGTTGATTTTTGATATTCAGTTAATTCAATATGTGGATGCTTTGCGCTTCTTAATATAAAGCCTTGAGCATCAATTGTTTTCTCAAAGTCGTCTCGAGGTAATAGTCGCTTCTTAGTTTCTATACCATCACCGGAAAGAAGTATTGATGTACTGTCAACAAACGCAATAGATTCAACGTTACCGTACTTGTTAGTCAAGTCAGTACCCGCAGCATATCCGATCATTTGATGTGACCTCGCATCAAAGTAGTAGAGGCGTTTAACGGCTTCTCCATATCGAATTTATATACATTTGATGCAATCAGTCCATAAGCCTCTGACACTGGGTTTTTAGCTATACCCTCTAAGCACACGATGAGCTCACCAAAGGTTAAATTTCCATCAGACAGCATTGTTAATGGGAATGAATGTTCCGAGTAATACATTGTTATCAGGTTCAGGTTCGCCATAAAGATAGTATTGAGCTTATCGACGATGATTAATCGTATACCTATCTGTGCCTTCTTTCGGGTGTACTCATTAAAAAGGTGAATTTTGTAGTGATAGTCTTTATCAACCTGAGACTCATGATGAACTTCAATATATTCAGCGAAGCCAGAATGATATAGGACTAAGAAGTCGGGTGTATAGCGGTAAACTTTTTTGTCTATAGTCACTTCTATTTGCTCTGGTTGGGTGGCAAACAGCTTCACATTAGAGTCACATTCCAGTTTAAATGCCAGGATCAGCTCCTGAAATGACTCGGGATTAAGTACGCACTGATTTTTATGGGAGTAAAATCGTATAACGAATCGACCTCTGTGAACGTTCGCGTTCGTCTTTGTAACGGTCATAATTTTACCTCCCAAAAAACAAATGTCTTTACACTATAGATAATGGGTGATAAATTTAAAGGTTGATATTTATAATATTTGTTCTTGGTAAGCATTTTTATATTATTCCTTTCGTCATAATTAGGCTTATCAATCCTTGGAGCCACTGAAAATTTTGTTTTATTTTCAAGGGTTAATCTCACTTTGAAATTCAAAAGTTAAGTCAAATATTTTTCTATGAGCGGAACTGTTATTTTTAAGAAACTTTTATCTTTGAAATCATATAAAGGCTTCTTAATTTATTCTGCCTTGCCAATCGCGAGTAAAAGCTTCATTTTTTACTTGAGGTGCCGCACTCCAAAATAAACTCCCCAGGTTAGCTAAGATTAAATGGGGGCTTTAATTTCACCCTTTGAAATTTACATTGCTTAATTCATCAAAGGTGACACTTTTTAAAAGGCAGTTGCTATGATTGCAGATAATGCAAAAATAGAGAATAATAAACTGGTCCGACCTCGGTGCATCTTCTTTTTTGTGCTTTAATTTTAAAAGTAAAATCGCCGAAAATGCACTTATCGTCATTATGAATGTAGTGTTGATGTGCGCTTGTTGCTCTTATATTTTTTTAAAATAAAAGGGGTGATTCTTGCTTATTAAGTTATGGTTAATGGGGTTTTGAACTTATTTTGAATGTTAAATAGATGGAGCTGCATATGAAACATAGGCCAGAAGGGTGGGTTGTTTTAACGTTTCAAACAGTTGATAGTAAACCCTGCTATGTACTGTTTTGTTCTTGGAGAAATGATGATGAATGGAGAGTAAGCTCAGGTTCAATGGTTCTACCTCACTTATCACCCTGTGGGAATTATTGGATTTGGCCTCAAATATCAGGCTCAGTATACGAGCTTCCCGTTGATGAAGAAAATGGCTATACCTTCTACACTGGCGCTGTATTAGATGATTTGTTAGTAAAAGGGTATCGCGATGGCACTCAGCTAAAGCGGATTGCACTAAAAGATATTATGGAAGATAAATAAGGCGATTAGCGCCTTCTAAACTGACTATTTGTTTTACTTTTGAAGGTAGCGTTAGATACTAGAGGGCTTTGATGAAGCAAGCGTAAGGAGTATAATGCTGTAAATGTCTTAGCTTTACACTAAAAGCTAATGATTGAATACACTAAAAGCTAATGATTGAATACACTAAAAGCTAATGATTGAATACACTAAAAGCTAATGATTGAATACATTAAAAGCTAACGGTGTTACTTTGAATCAAGTATAAGAAGACACCTTCCTACGTATAAGAAAAATTGCTTATAGCCTTATCGTATAGGTTTATATTGTTATTTATCAATAGTATGCTTTCAGATGGTTACGTTAATTACCATGTTGTTTTGCGTTTATAACCGTTAACTTTAACTTTAACTTTATAACGATTATAATCGTAAAGTTATTTAACAATTTTTTTAGCTAATATTTTAGTGAGCGCTGCTTTAATATCTTTAGTTTTCAGCTTTTTCTATTGTGGGAGTCACTCAGTCACAGTTGACTCGATGCCCGCCAATTTCTCCACTTAGAACCACTAATATTATCAAGATTCTCCAGTACGAATTTAGAAGCTGCGGCCCATTATGCCATTGAAGGTAAGCTATGGTCTGTGCAACATCCTCCAAGTATAAATGACCACTCCAAATTATCTGGATCTATAACAAAACATAAATACGCTTTTTCTATTAGTTCATAAACCTTTGTAATTATCTTCATAACTAAGCCTGAAGGCAAATTTTATTGACCACTACAAACTAATATTACTTAGCTAAAGTTCGGCTCTGTGTCAGCAGCGAAACTTAAAGTCATATTTTGTGGTACCAAGTTTATTATTGCGAATTTGCTATAATTAAAATATTAAATAATTGTCATTGGTATCGTTAAGTATCTAAATGCCGATAATATCAATCAAATCTAAACAAGGTCTTAAAAATGCTTTTATGCGTGTCGATGAGCTTTGGGGGTCAGAACCTAATACACCCGATTGAGATGAGCTAGACGCACTGGTGAGCATAATTGAAACATATGAACTAAGTTTGATTAACGATGAAAGGTTAAGGATTGATCTATAATAAAGTTAGCGTTGCATTCACCAGTTGAATTCATACTTAAAAGCAGATTATTTTGATTAGAGATTGTCAGTGAAAGCTAATAAATTCATATAGCCTTCATAATCGGTCAAACTACATGTTGTAGCGCTCAATTAATTAGCTAATGTTTCAATTTTTTTACCTATCCTCCGTTTTTTGCCCGCAAACTTTGCTTAAAAGTGCCCTTATGTCACTCAATAGGGATGTTTTTAAGTCATTTTTGTCCTTACCAAATAAGGTACAGAGGCGCGGGAGCAACACATTAATTCACTCATAAAAACCACTACGATGCAGCTTAAAAAGGCGGCATGTCATAGTGATAGAAAACTCAACCAGGTTGTTTTGGATGAAGCCGTACTTTGCTCGGGGTTGAAGGCAAAGTACCTTGCGGCCTTTTTTAGAATGTCCCGTTTCTATGTGACACATTTCAATTGTGCCTTTAATTTAGCGATTTTAAGCTTTTCATTGGATGATTGAGCGGATTTAGGTTTATCCAATAACTGGCCCCGCCAGTAATATAATGTTTGCCTATGCTTATAAAGTACCTCTTATTAGAAGTTGCAATGTAAGCCATTGGGTGTCTGGCAGACTACGGAAAGTCCATTCATCTAATACCCCAAAATCATACAGTGATTGGCTTGAGGTTATGTTTTTGGAGGACTAAATATTTATAAAGTTAAAAATATTATTTAAAAATAAATGTTGCGATGTTAAAAAAGAAATTACAAATGCAAACATATGATGTATGTTTGTGTTCAATAAATCTAAAAAACAGAATATATACTTTTAATAAATAACCTTTCTAGATGAGAGATAGCATGAGACAACATTTATTAGGCTTTACACTAGCCCCCTTATTTTTACTAACATCAGCGTGTTCACAACAAGAAAGTCCCATAGAGTTAAAAAACACAGAAACTCTTAGTTCATCTATTGCTCCACTGAATAGCTACGAGAAAACAGCTCGACTAAAAATTAACAAACTTAAGAAATTGATGGCAAAAGCTGAACATAAGCAAATTGATGTTACACGTGAAGAAAGCGTTGTGTGGTTTGCAGAACAGTTTTTAAAGTTTGCTAACTGGGATGAAAACAATTACGACGCTGTTGTTAAGTTATTTAGCTATGAACGTTACTACGCAGACACAAAAGAGCAGTTAGCAAAAGATCTTCCTGATTTTGAACGTAAAAAAGTAATTCAAATTTTAGATAAAGGTATAAGCGATTTATCTAAAGAGCTTGCAGGCGAAATTAAACGCCGCCCTGTAAATAAGGTCGATTGGCAAAATACTAAAGCACAAGACAATATGTTTGTAAGCAATGGCAAGCCAATATTTCTATATGACTATTTTTCAAAAACGGTAGGACAGCCACTTACAAATAAAGATGTTTATAACGATCATTTAGGCGCGCTCTATCATGGCGGTGAAGATTTATACCCGGTAGATCACGACCGTGCCATTAATTCATTTTTAGTACGTGAAGATGGCACTTTTGACGAAGAGTTAATGAAAGAGCTAACGCGTATCCCTGATACCAACATTGGTTTTTTAGTTTACTGGTTAATGGGTATTCCACAGTGGGTTGAAGAGCAAGAGCCTGAGGTTAGAAAAGGCCGTTCGTTATTTACAGGGTTCGATATTGATAACCCATTAGCGCGAGATATTTGGGGTAAAATAATTCGTAAAACGGGTGAACTCACTAAAGGTAAAAAAGTAACTGAAGTTGGGTTTGTGTTAGCTAACGAGCCACACTGGTACGCCGAAAAAGGCCACTGGACACAAAAATTCCAAGAAATGACCAGTATTTCTTCATACACACTAAATAAGTTTAGAAGCTGGTTAGATAAAAAATACCAAGGCGATATTAACGAGCTAAATGAAAACTGGGGAACGCATTTTAGCCAATTTGCAGATGTAGCTATTGAGATACCTATTGATCCCGCGATTAAAGGCGAGCCTAAGTGGTACGACTGGACGCGTTACAATATGGACAGAAGCACCGACTGGTTTACTTACGTTCAAAACGAACTGCATTCTGTAAATGAAGACGCCGATACGCATATAAAAATTATGCCGCGCATGTTTATGGAAGACTCGCGCTCTGGAGGTATAGATACCGAAGCATTAGCTGAATTAACAACTATGGTTGGGCACGATGCTAAGTCGTTTGGTAGCGAAAATATTCGTCCAGGTAAGTCATCTAAGTGGATTGAAAAATATGCTTATAATTGGGGCATAGTTGCAATGTTTCATGACTTTATGGAGTCAGTTGCGCCTAATAAAATTAATGTAAATTCAGAATCTCATTTTTTATCATCGGGTCAGTGGCGTGATTTAGACTCACGTACAAGCTATGTACGTAGTGTTTATTGGCTTGCAACTTTACTTGGAATGGACGCCAATATGGGTTGGTTTTGGGCACGTGATCCAGATGGTTCACCAGAGGATCGTTTAGAAGGCGACCTAGACTTTTTTGACCCAGGTCTTGGCGGTGCATTTGCGGGTTCTAACAATATGCAGCCACATGTAACTAACGAAGTTACCCAAGTAATGTTTGACCTTAATAGTTTTTCTAAAGAAATTATTGAACTAAGAGAGCAGCGTCGTCCACTTCGTTTGTTTTACTCTGAAACAACAGCAATTAATACAAACGACTATATGACAAAGGGCTACAAGCTTTATGAAAATTTATTTTTTGAAGGTTTTCCACTTGGCTTTGCCACAAAGAATGTAATTGAAAAGCAAGACAATAACAACTGGGATGCAATACTGGTTTATCGCAATAATTTTGTTACAGATGAAGAGTTTAAAGCGCTTCAAGGGTATTTAAACAAAGGCGGGACCGTTATTTTAGATTCAGCGCAAAGCCTGTCTTTAGATGAGTACGGGCATCCGCGTAAGACTAAGTTAATTGCCAGTAAAGGTAAGCTTATTGTTATGCCAAAAGGCGCTGACGTTGAAGCCATTAAACAAACTGCACTTGCAGAGGTTTCGGGTAGTACGCCTGATGTTGTTGTAAAAGTAGATAATGGTGAATCATTTAAAACCACAACATGGCGCACTGTTAAGCAAGACAATGGTAGTTACTTGGTTAATATTTTAAATTTAGGCCACACAACAGCAACCGTTGATCTGTCGCTAAAAAATGGTAAATCTATTCAAGTTAAAAACTTAATGACGAGTAATAAAATGAACACCAGCTTTGACATTCCTTCTGAGGGTGTCTTGCTTGTTGAAGTTACAGCTCAATAAATAGTTTTTTAGCGAGTACATACCTATGTGCTCGCTTTTCAATTAATACGATACATTAAGTTGTGAATAGCAAATGAAAACAAATAATAAGGTTAAATTAATAGCAATATCGTTGAGCTTAATCCTAGGTAGTGCAGGGGTTAATGCGCAGCCGATGCCTCATATTGCGCAACCAGGCGAAAATTGGATTTTACAAACTAAACGCTCAAATGAGTTTGATATTAAAGATGCTGAAAAATGGAATTTCAAACAGAAAACTATGGTGTTTGGTCTTGGAAAGATGAAAATGCCAGTGTTTCTGAAGGCATATTAAAACTAACCACTAAACGAGAAACGCATTTAAGAACGTTTTGGGATGGCTGCAATAAAACAAAAGCGCCTAATTATAGATTGTTTTACACTTCGGGAGTTGCTAAATCTAGGGCAACAGGGAATTACGGATATTATGAGGCACGTATAAAGGGGGCGGATAAATTTCCGGGAGTATCACCTGCATTTTGGATGTACAGCAAAATAGATCGTACTTTAACGAATGAAGGCGATGTGCAATATAGTGAAATAGATGTAGTTGAGTTAACTCAAAAACAGACGCTTCAGGAGTCGGACCACGACCTACATAATATTGTTATAAAAGATGGCGCACCAAAGTGGATGCGACCTGGTAGCTCGCCAGAAACAAACCATAATGGCTATCACTTACCATTTGATCCCAGTGAAGACTTTCATACTTATGGGGTTAATGTAACCAAAGACGACATTACATGTATGTAGATAATGTTTAGGTTGGCTATAAAAAGAATTTGTACTGGCACCGCGAGATGAATTTAACATTGTCGCAGGGCTTACGCTCACTGCATGCACAATGGAAATGCAATCAATTTTATCCTTCAGATAATCAGTCTGCACAAGGTTTTGCAACATCAATGGAAGTTGATTACGTGGGAGCGTGGTTAAAATAATAGAAAGCCATACAGCCCATTCTAATAAAGTGTAAATATTAGCCAAATTAAAATTTATTTGTTGCCAATGCAAACATCATATGTTTATATTATTAAAATCAATTTTATGCTTTTAGAATAAAGTACAGGCTGATTGTTAAAATACTGACGTAGCAATTTTTAGTTGTTTAAAAAGGACACACACATGAACTTATTTAAAATAAAAATGGTGATGCTGTTAGGGTGCTGCACATTATTTGCTCCCAATTTATATGCAAAAGATGCAGAGCTGAAAAACTCTGAAACCAAAAAACCAAATGTGCTTATTTTACTGTTTGATGATATGCGATTTGATACGTTTTCTTATCGCGATGGCCCTGTTTCAACGCCAAATATTGATGCGTTAGCAAACGAAGGTACACGTTTTGATCAAGCAATGACATCTACTGGCTTATGTTCTCCTTCACGCGCGGCTATGTTTACAGGACGTTGGGGGCATAAAACCGGACTTGATGATAACGTAGGGCTTTATCATTCCCGACTTTCTGAGTTATCACTTAGTGAAGGCAGCGTTATTAAACGTGCCACTAGTGTAGGTTACGATGTTAGTTACGTAGGTAAATGGCACTTAGGCGCACAAGGCCCAGCACTGCGCGGTGCTAACTTTATGTGGGGGCACGATAAAGATGAAGAGCGTAACGGCCGTCCTTTTACGCCTTATGGTACACAAAAAAATGTTGCCCGTATGAATGCAGGTGAGCGCGATGCAAACGGTGAAAAACACGAGTACTACAAAACACTTGCGGGTACATATGCAGATACAGTAACGGCTAAAGAAGTAAACGAAGGTAAGTTAATGCTCCAAAATGCGGCCAAATCAGACAAACCATTTTTTGGTATTGTTAGTTTTGAGCAACCTCATCCGCCGTACCGCGTACCAGAGCCTTACGCCAGCATGTACGACTACAAAGATATAAAGTTGCCTAAAAACTTTGGTATAGAACGTAAACATAAACCAATGGCGCAAGATGATATTTGGTGGCCTTGGCACGATGTAAGCCACATGACTGAAACCGATTGGCGCAAAGCACATAGTTTTTACTATGGTGCCATTGCTATGATTGACCACGCAGTTGGCGAGCTTATTAATACCGCCAAAGAAGAAGGTTTATACGACGACCTACACATTATTTTAGTAGGCGATCAAGGCAGCATGCTAGGCGAACATAACCTTTATGACAAAGGCCCATATGCATACGACGAATTAATGCGTATGCCACTTATTATTCGTGATCCTAGCCTTGAGCCTAAAATAATTAACCGCCAAGTTTCTATGCTCGACATAGCACCAACACTTCGCCAGTGGATGACACTACCCCTTGATGGCGACGAAGATGGACGTTCACTTTTACCATTGATGAAGCAAGGCGATAGTGCCGATGCTGGTAAAGATGATATTTCGTTATATGCCTACGAATGGTACAACGGCGGATGGTTTGGTATTAGAGCTATACGTACCCCTGAAATGAAATTTGTATGGAATCCAGGCGACAGCCGCGATGAATTATACGACTTAAAAAATGATCCGTACGAAATCACCAACCAAATAGATAATCCTAAATACAAGAAACAGCTTACTGATTTAGTGCATAAAATGGCACAAGAGCTTAAGCGTATTGAAGACCCATCATTAACTAAATTTAATCATCACATGAAAGCTTTTTTATAGCCGAGAAATGCCCTTTGGTGGGCCTTAATTGGCCTGCTATTTTTTATTATCAAAATTGAGATTGGCACTATGAAAACACACACAAAATTATTGAGCGCTTTATCATCGCTTGCTTTATTAATTGGCTCTGCGGGTATACACGCAAGTGAACAAAAACCTAATATTATTCTTATTGTTGCAGATGACCTAGGTTATGCAGATGTAGGTTTTAATGGCTCTAAAGATATCATTACCCCAAATATTGATGATCTTGCTAAATCAGGTACTTCCTTTTCAGACGCTTACGTAGCGCACCCGTTTTGTGGCCCAAGCAGAGCGGCGTTAATGACAGGTCGTTACCCACATAAAATTGGCTCACAATTTAATTTACCAACACGCGGCTCAAACGTAGGCGTGCCTACTGATGCTAAGTTTATTAGTAAATTATTAAACGAAAATAATTACTTCACTGGTGCTCTTGGTAAATGGCACTTAGGTGATGCGCCGCAGTATCATCCTAATAAGCGTGGCTTTGATGAATACTATGGTTTTTTAGGTGGTGGTCATAATTACTTTCCTGACCAATATCAAGCTCAGTATAAAAAGCAAAAGGCACAAGGCTTAAAAAATATTTTTGAATACCTAACACCGCTTGAGCATAACGGTAAAGAGGTTAAAGAGAGTGAATATATAACAGACGCACTATCGCGCGAAGCCGTTAATTTTGTAGACAAAGCAGCGGACAAAAAAAATCCATTCTTTTTATATTTAGCTTACAACGCACCGCATGTGCCTTTGCAAGCTAAAGACGAAGACATGGCGATGTTTCCTAATATAAAAAATAAAGATCGTAAAACATACGCGGGCATGGTTTACGCAGTTGACCGAGGCGTGGGTAAACTAGTAGAAACCCTGAAAAAAAATAATCAGTATGATAATACGCTTATCGTATTTATGAGCGATAACGGTGGAAAATTAAGTAAAGGCGCTAATAACTTCCCACTTAAAGCCGGTAAGGGAAGTACACAAGAAGGCGGTTTTAGAGTACCTATGTTGTTTCATTGGCCTAAACATGTACCTGCGGGTAAGCGTTTTTCGCATCCTGTATCGGCACTAGACTTATACCCAACATTTGCAGCTTTAGCGGGCGCTAAAGTTGAAGAAAACCAACATTTAGATGGTACAGATATGTGGCCTGCATTTATTAAAAATGAAAACCCACATAAAGATGAGCCTATTTATGCTCTTCGTCATCGTAAAGGTTACAGTGATGCAGCGATACGCTTAAATCAATGGAAAGCTCTGAAAGTTAACCAGCAACCGTGGCAGTTATTTAATATCGAAAACGATATTTCTGAAAAGTACGATGTAAGTAAATCTAATAAAGCACTGTTAACCGACATGGTCCGTGAAATGGAAAAATGGAGCTGGGATAACCAGCAGCCTAGCTGGTTCCATGAAACTACAGAGGGTGTGAACTGGCGGTTAGATGCTATGCCACGATTTGATAAAACGTTTAAAACAACTAAGTAAGTTTTATCAAATTCACGGAGGTTTTATGAAAGTAAAAGCAGTTGTATGGCATGTTTCTTTGTTATGCATGGGCGCAAGCTTACTCGGTTGTCAACAAGCGAGTGCCCTAGCGGGTGCTCAGCTAAAACCGGGCAAAACATTATTTACTGAGCAGCACCAAGCAATTAAATTAGAAAACAAAAACCGCCGTAAATGGGATAACGCATTAATAAGCGATTTAGACCAAGACGGTTACCCAGATTTATTACTCACTGATCATGGTTACACCATTCGTTTGTATTGGAACAATAAAGGCGTTTACGACAAAGGCCGCGACCTAATTGTGGGTGATATGCACGGTATTGGTGTAGGCGATTACGACAAAGATGGCAAAATGGATATTTTGCTTTCGCGTGGTGGTGGCTCAGGCGATAACGCGCGTAATGCTAAGTTATTTCACTTTAACAAAAGAGAAATAATTGAAGGTGGGGAGTTTTCTCCTAAATTGCCAACATTACGTGGGCGCACTAGTAAGTTTTTTGATGCCAATAACAACGGTCATTTAGATCTATTACTAATGGGGTTCCCGCAGGCTAATAGCGGTAAACAAACCAGTAATTTTATTTATAAAAATGATGGTACTGGCAATATAACCCACGCAACTGATTTACCAAAAACTAATCGAGACGGTCAAAAAGTCCTTATTACCGATTTTAATAACGATAAAATTGACGATTTAGTGATTTACGGCGACGGTGCTTTACGTGTTTTAAAAGGCAATGGCGATTTTACTTTTAGTGACGTAACCGCCAACGTTTTACCTAATAAAATAATGGATGTAACGGGTGTTAGCGAAATCGATTTTGATAACGATGGTGACTTTGATTTATATATAAGCCGCGCTAACCCATTACAAGCAGGCGATACGTTTTTTGATCCTAAAAGCCACACATTTGGTTTTTACACCAAGCGTGGACCATTTGAATATGATGACTTACTTATTGGCGATACGCTTAATTTAGTAAACTACCAATCACCTTATCCAAACCAAGATGTATTTGTAGGAGAGGGGGCATATAAATATAAATTTGAAGGTGAAAGGCACAGTGGTCAAAACGTCAATATTGTTAGCAGTAATGGCCTAGGCTGGCCCGACACTCAACCAAATAAAGGTTTGTATGTTGGTTATATAGGTAATGACAAATGGCGTATGGCGGGTAATACCTTTTCACCTACAACGGGTGTTGTAACCGGTGTTAAGCACTATACGGTTAATAAAAAACCAATAGCTCCATCAGATTTGTTACTTAAAAATGAAAGTGGAAGATTTGTAGATGTGAGTGCTAAAGCTGGCATTAAAACAAATTTAAATACGACAGGCGTAAGCGTGGGAGATTTTAACAACAACGGCTACCAAGATTTGTTTGTTGTTAAACAAGGCAATTTGGTAACGCCTACATCGCAAATACTGTACTTAAATAATGGCGATAACACATTTAGCCAAGCGACTCATTCGGGATTAATAACAAACACCTTAGGTACCATTGGCTCAGGCGCAAATGTACTTGATTACAACTTAGACGGCCAGGTCGATATTATTATGAATAACGGCAGAGGCCAGTGGCACTTATTTAGTAATCAAGCCAATAACAGTAATCACTATGCATTACTACGTGTAAGTAATTCACTTAAGCATAATGCAAGCCCCATTGGCGCTATAGCGACACTTAAAGGCTGTGGTAAAACCCTTACAAGACGCGTGTCGCCTGATGCAGCACCTTATACACAATCATTCGATAATGTGGTTCATTTTGGTTTAGGCCAGTGCAACGAAATAGATAACGTGAGTGTGCGTTACAGCAATGGCGAAGTAATAAGTAGATCTAAGGTTGGGACAGATAAAGTAATCGATCTTTGATACAACAGAGTTAACTATGAGAGGTAAAAAGCAAGGTTTGGTAACAAACCTTGCTTTTTTTTATCAGTTATTTCTTTTTGAATAATTCCCCTTCATTTTATTTTAAATATCTGCATATAAAGCAATGGGTTATATCCCATCTTGAAATGTTTATAAAAATGTAAAAAAACAAGTAAACAACTTGTAAAGCTAAACATCATATGTTTAACTTGGTCATAAGTTGGCCAGTTAAACTAATTTAAATATTGGATATATGAAAATTCGAATTGATGGCTTAACTAACAATAAAAACAGACGACATCATCACACACTGGCATTGAGACACACGATGCCGAAAACAGGAGAGCACACAATGCAGCATAACTTTAGGTTATCAGCAGTCTCTGCAGCTATTATTGTTTCGCTTATTTCATCATCTGCTTTTGCACAAGAAGATGAAGAAAAAGAGAAAATAAAATTACAAAAAGATATCGAAATAATTGAAGTCCAAGGAATCAAAAGTAGCTTACGAAAAGCGGTAAACGCAAAGCGCTTTTCCGACAACGTAAGTGACTCAATTCATGCTGAAGATGTAGGTAAATCCACAGATCAAAATATCGCTGATGCACTATCTAGAGTAACAGGAGTGAGTATTCAAGAAGAAGGCGGTGAAGGTACTCGTATATCAATTCGTGGTGCCGGACCTTCTTTAAATCAAATATCAATGAATGGCGTCGCACTTACCGGCGGGCTAAGTACCGATGGCTCTAGTGCGGGTGCTACTAACGATAACAGTGTTGATTTAAGCTCATTTTCGTCAGATATATTGTCATCTATTGATGTAATTAAAACATCCTCTGCCGATAACGATGAAGGTTCGCTTGGTGCAAGTGTTGTTTTACGTACTGTAAAGCCTTTAGATTTAAATAAACCACGACGTTCTTTTACGGTCGAGGGGCGATATAACGAATTTTCTGATGAAAATGATTCACGCATTAATTTTAGCTTTTCTGATAAATACTTCGACGACACCTTTGGCTTTATTATAACCGCCTCTAAAGATACCCAAAAAACACGACAAGATCGTATCAATACCGATTGGGCAAACGGTGCAATTCCTATTGTTGATTTAGATGATGCAACGGGCCGTACAGCACATGACACCGCTACAGGCAAAGCAATCAGGGTACTTGGCAATCAACGTGATGCTGATGGAAATAAGCTTTTTGGCGAAAATGGAGAAGCATTATTAAACCCACTAAGCTCACTCAATAATTACGATCCTGAAACGCAAATATTACATGAAGGCGATTTATTTGTTTTAGCGCGTGAGGTTATTGATTTTACATTAAATAATGATCAACGAGATCGCTTGTCAGTGTCTACAGGTTTTCAATATCGACCAACAGAGTCACTCGATATTCAACTTGATATTACCCACACGGAACAGGATGTATTAACTGACAGTCAACGACTGCGTTTAAATATGGGGCCTGTAACACCTTTAATTTATGCCGGTGATGACAATACAGCATTAAACGGGGTTGATTTATCGACCAATACTTTACAGCAATCAAGTAGCCGCTCTACAGGTGGTAACTTTGTACGGTCCTACGGACTTAGAGAAATCGATACTAATGTAGCATCACTCGATATTGATTATCAGTTAACCGACTCATTAAATATGAATGTGCGCGCTGGTTTTTCTAAAACAACAGATGAAACACCAGACGATGATGAGAAAGATCGTTTCATTTCTATTAGTACAGCTACATGGGGCACCGCAGGTCGTCAAATAGTTGAATCAATGCCCGATGGCAGCCACGAAATGGTTGGCTACGACTGTGGCGGCAATGGAGAATGTAGTTACTCAACTGGTGTTACTCCAGGGGAGTTTGATGCATTTGATGGTACGTCTAATGCGGTATATAGCCGTTTTAATCCGTATGACATGCAGCACAATCACTTAGGAAGTTTAGTGCTTCGTAAGAATAAATTAGCGGATACAAACAAGTCGCTTTTTGTTGATTTTGACTATGCGCTTGATGGTGACTTTATTAGATCGCTCGAGTTTGGGGTTAAGTGGTCAAATCGTAAAAAAGATGTTTCTATCCAAAATAGAGCAACTACTAATGGCAGTGACTTAATAGATTTAGAAGACCCAGATCAAGCGTTTGAAGTACGCGGGCTTGGTACAATTCGCTTAGCCGATATAGTGGCTGATAGTGCCTATCCTTACGATAATTTTGGTGAAGATATTCAATCAGATCGCTCTGCTCAGTTTTTTAATGGCTGGCCGTTACTTGATGCCGAAAAAGCGCTTGAAATTGTATCAGGTAAAGATGCGGGCGAAGTAGGTATACGCGAAACCATTACAGGCAGTCGTAATATTGAAACCGAAACAAAAGCCGCTTATTTTAAAGCAAACTTTGAGCTGATGGATGGCAAGCTAACAGGTAATTTAGGTCTTAGGTATGTCAAAGATGATACAACAGCAACTGGAGTAGGCGGTATTAACTATACGCGTTTTCCACAAATGGTTGATGCGTACAATTTGTTAGTTGAGCGTGGTTTAGCAAATACAAATTTAGATGCCTGCCCGGCAGCTGTTATGGGGGTTTCTGATTCGGGTCAGTTTGATCATCGTTACACACCAGCGAATGATGCTGAGCTACAAAACTGTTGGGCATGGCAAATCACTCATGCTTATAACCGCTCAAACCCAGCTACTTTCCCTGTTGATCCGCAAACGGGTCAGTTTGTAATTCCCGGGGCTGATGGCAACACCGGACTGGGTGTAAATCAGCAAGTGTTTGTTGATGAAAATGGCAACATTATAGCTAACAATGCCTTACCTTCTTTAGTTTACGACAGCAACGGAAATTTAGTTCCAACGTCAGCTAATGCGTGGGCTCATTTTTCACGTAGTGGACAGATATGGCCATTTTTAGATAGAACAACGTCTTTCACTGGCCTTCAGGGTAGTGGCCGAGAAGTACAAGACCGAATTGCATGGGTAACAAAAAAAGGTGGGCATGACGCTTATTTACCTAGCTTGAATTTAAATTATGCTATTAATGAAGAAATGATTGCACGTTTTGCTGTTAGTAGAACCATGACGCGTCCTCGGTTTGATTCATTAAACCCACGCACACAAATTTTTGAGCAACAATGGGACTCTGCTAATGGCTCAGCAGGTAATGCAAATTTAAAACCGCTTAAATCAACCAATCTCGACTTTTCTTTCGAGTGGTATTTCAGTGATTCAGGTTTACTGTCGGCTGCATTTTTTTACAAAGATATGAAAGACTTTGAAGAAACGGTTGTTGTTCCATATCACTACAAAGACGTAAGGACTGAATACGATTTACAAACAGCCGATTTATTACTTGATTACGATGAGAGTAGAGCACCAGGTGGCGAAGAAGATTGTATGCCACTTAGGCAAGTTGCAGGCTTTTTTGACCAATGGCGCATTGAGTGTGACGTTGTAAACGTAACCACAGTAACCAATGGTAAAGGCGCCGATATTAAAGGTGTTGAACTAGGTTACAACCAAAACTATGACTTTTTACCAAGTTATTGGGGTGGCTTAGGTTTAAACATGAACTATACCTACCAAGATTCTGAGTCTGATCGTCAGCAGGTAGGTAATACCGATATATTTTTAAAACCACTACCACAACCTTACACTCCAAAGCATTCCCTAAATACAACACTGTACTGGGAACAAAAAGGGATTCAATTACGTTTAGCGAGTCGCTACACCGGGGAGCAGTTAGTTAACCGAGGTTTAGTTGGCGGTGCTACATGGCAAGAGGCAACCCACCGTTTGGACTTTAGCTCAAGTTATAAAATTAATAAAAACTTTAGCTTAACTTTTCAGGCACTTAACTTAACTGATGAAACTAACCGAATATATTACACCAGTTCATTTACGCGTAATGCGTTTGAAGCTAACTCGCAAGAAGTTGTAATGGATGAAGGTAATGCGATTGAAGATGGCAGTGTAACTACTTCACGTACAGCTTCCGTTTGGAAAACAGGTCGTCAGTTCCGTGTTGGTCTTCGCGGTACCTTTTAATTGAAAAACTATTAGCAGCGGGCCACGTTAGGCGCGCTGTCTTACAAACTTTGGAGAGTAAGATGAAACATAACTTACTAATAAAAACAGTAATTAGCAGTGTTATATTTTCAGTATTAACAGGGTGCGGCGGAACGGATGAAGGTTATGATCCGCAGTTTAAATCTGATTTAGCACTTGTTATCGATACTGCAGTGATCACGAGCACATTAAATGAAGAGTCCGGAGTACAAGAAATTGATTTACTGCAAGGTATAACGATCGACGGTAAACCAGCCTCTGGGTCAGGAGCAACCATAAACGTGAGTGAATTAGAGTTTGTGGTTGATAATAATTTCACTACCCCACAAACAAGCGCTAATACTATTGCATCGCACCGAATTTCACCTTTCACTCAATCAAGTGATAGCACTAAATTAGTTATAAATACCGATGCATTTTCGGCGGCATTAAGACAATGCGACCAAACCGATATAAAAGGCGCTTTAGATGGCGATGGTAACCCTATTGCTGATGGTAACTTAGACTTTCCGAGCCAAGTTATTTATAACATTACATACTCTATAAATAATGGAGCAACTATTGCTGCGGGCGGAGCACTGCCTATACGCACATTACAATTAACTATAAATGCGATTGATGACCCTGTATCTGAAGTAACTGTTTCACCAATAGAGATCCCTGCTGGTGGTCAAGCAAGTGTATTTGCATCAGCGATACCAAATTACGCGTGTAACCCCACACTTGTTTACTCAATTGCAGATGAAGATATTGCAACCATTGATGAAAATGGCCTTATTAGCGCTAAAAATACCGGTGAAACGACTATTACAGCTACAAGTGTTGATAACCCCGAAGCATCAGCAAACGCGACACTTAAAGTGACAGGTGCTTTTAGTCTTGCAATAACAAACGATGATAAAAACGAGTTAGGCGCTTCTTCAGGTAACAAGGACGTTCCAATCTGTGTGGCCAGTGGTGTAGAAGTGCAGCCCGCTTTACTAAACGCAGAGCTAAGCGGCGAATATACTTTTGATTGGACACTTAACGATGAAGTTTCATTTACTAAAAGCTTAACCGCAAAAAGTGGTTTTGGAGAAGTACTTGCCGTTAAGGCTCCTACAACAATAGACAGCTCAAATACAGTAACGGTTGAACTTATTGATGGCAATACAGCAAGCACACCTTTATCGCTCATTTCGCAAAAAAGTATTACGGTTAATACTGTAAATAACCAAATGTGTGAGCCGGGTGTGTCTGAACACGAAGCAGGCTTTAACACCGACTTTAACCTCAATGGTGAAGGTGCACCTTATAAGGGCAATGCCACTTATAGCGTATCGGCAACCTCAGTGTCGGGTAATGGGCGATCGCTTGAAATTACAGCGGGTACTGCAACTCAAGGGGAAGCGAATACACCGTACTCTTTTGCAAGTCAGCAAGTTTGGAATAAACAACGTAACTGGTATAGCGCCAACTATGGCCGTGGTGCCGAGTCTGTTGGTAAAACATACCGTTATGCCGTGTGGGTTAAGTTAAATCAAGTGCCAGCAGAGCCTATAACACTTCGTCATGTTGTAGTGCCTTGGGTTTATGATGGAATTCCTGATGATGCACAAGGTTTTACAGGGCGTTATTCACAGGCGGGGTTATTCAGCGTAGAACTAGATTCAACCACTCAGTGGCAATATATTGAATTTACTGAAGATACAACTAATTCACGAGAGTGGGCAATTCCCACTACATGGAGCTCAGTAACCGATGTGTTCACCTTGTGGGAAGTGTATGGCATGGCAACAGGCGATTCAATCCTGATAGACGACTACGAAGTCGTTCGCACCGACCAATAAACATCCAAATAAAATGACCTACTGCCACTTTCAAGCTTAGGCAGTAGGTGATTGTATACCCAAAAAATATCTGAAAATTCTATTTATATACTAGGAATACTAATGATGCTCACACACAGAAATAAAGCTTTGTTTTATACAATATTATTAAGCGGGTCGATCAGCTCAGCTTATGCTGCCTCAATTGGTAACAAACCAGGATACTTCACCAATACAATATCTAATACCGTCGAATCGACAATCACTAATACAGGGCAATGTAGTACTAGTAATAGTGCATCTACTCCAGGTCAATGCACAAATAAGATTGTAAATGCACTCAATGCTGCATCAGCGGTAAGTGGTGTAGTAGTCATCAAAAAAGGCACGTACACATTAAATAAAATTTCAATGCCCTCTAATGTTCGCCTTGAAATAGAACCCGATACTATTTTAAAAATGAATCAAAATATTTTGTTTGATTTTGGTAAAAAAGGCGGTAATGCAGACAAGGCGGAAAATATTGAAATAACAACAACGGGTCCAAAAACCAATGCGACGAAGAATGATCGTTTTATTATTGATGTAAACACAAATACAGTTTTTCAGGATAAACGGATGGTGAGAGTTGGTTATGCCGAAAACTTCTCTATTTCTCGTTTACATCAAAAAGATAACTTTTCGCAAACACCTAATATATTTCTAGTTGCTGATGATAATGGCCAACCAGGTGTTCAATCTGACTCTGGTGGTACTAATATAAATCGCAATGTTGTATTTAACTCAAGTTATTCTCGCATACCTAAAAAAGGTTATTTAGCTGATATTAGCGGAGAGAAAATAGCAACAGGGTATGCAGTTATTCAACCTTTTAGTGGCGAAGATTTATATTTTAAAAATATAAGTGCTGAGCGTGGTATTACAGTGCGCATAGAGCCTGGCAGTGGTTTGGTAACCGATCGTTTAAACCGAGCAGGCCCACGCCACGGTGCCTACAGAAATATAGTACTTGATAGTATTAGTAACACGGGTGGTTTTGCCGCAATATTTTTAAAACCGCATGCAAAAATAAACGAAAACATAAAAATTAAAGGCATAACTAAAGGAAAAAATAGCACCTTTGCTATTTGGGTTGACTCTGGTAGTGCACCTGTTTGGGCCGATAGTAACGATATAGGTTATACGCGCGGCTATTTTACTGACACAACAATTAGTGGAACTGTTAAGCACATTGTTACTGATACAAACTTTCAGTCAGATATTACTAAAGCCGGTAGCTATTTTTTACCTCGCGCGGGTATTCGTGATACAGCCTCAAATGGCTCTAACGGTAATTTTCAATTATTTAAGTTACCACGTGATGGCTCAGGCGCTCGGTGGTTAGGTCAACCTATTGCGCCAATTGCAATTGCATCCTCATATTCTCAAAACAACGTCGGTAACGATTTAGTTAAACGTCATGATAACCCATTACTTACAGTTAACGGCAATATTGAAGCGCCAACTCAAGCATCTTCAGAGGATTTAGATGAGGGTAGTAGCAACGCGCTTAAAAAGCGCTACAGAAAATTTGGTGGACGTTACAGCATTAAAATTGACGCTGTAATACAAGCTGATGCAGATCTTGATTATTCATTATTAGGACTTAATGCAGGTGATATTACACGTAATCGATCGACTATTTATCGCGAAAATGCCATTGATGGAACTAATCAAAATGGTGGCAGTATTAAAAGCGCCACCGATTTTATTACCAAATAACTGCGTCGTTTAATTTTAATCCCTTAGTTAGTTTAACTATGGGATTTTTGTTTTGAACTCGTAATTAGGGCGTGTTGAACTTTGGTGGGTGAATTTGCAGCAGACTGTTTGGTTTTTAGGCAAGG
>NZ_PNCW01000230.1:0-402 GCF_005886985.1 Pseudoalteromonas sp. S3178
TTGCTTTCTAGGTATGAGCACAATCATATCAGGAACAATTCAAGAAGAACGTGCATTAATTCGCAAAACTGTACGAAATGCGCGTAATACTTTATCTAAATCTGAACAAAAAGACGCTGAAGCAGCTTTATGTATTAATTTTTTTCATTATATAAAACTCCCGAAACCTGCCCATATAGCCCTGTATTTGAGTAATGATGGTGAGTTAGATACAAATCAATTAATTCAATATCTTATAGATAAAAACCATCACGTTTACCTCCCTATAATTCACCCCTTCGATGGCACAACTTTACTCTTTCAAAGATATGAGAAAAATTCACCCATGATCGCCAATCGCTATGCTATCTTGGAGCCTAAGTTGAATTGTAGCCATATATGCCCTCTTTATTCGCTTGATTA
>NZ_PNCW01000231.1:0-422 GCF_005886985.1 Pseudoalteromonas sp. S3178
GTCATGTGCTGTCCTTTGCGTAGAAATGGTTTATAACTTGATTTCGGACTTTAAAAAGTCGTAATAAAAAAGCCCATCCTCTCCATGGTCTTCAAAAATTTCTTTCCCGGCTAACATATAGGCCTTAAGTAAAGCATTTTTACTGCGCTCTTTATCACCTAACTGATAATGACACTGGCCAGCTCTAAAGTGAATAAATGGGTTGTCAAGTGCTTCAGGGTAGTTTAATGCATCCAGCATTGAATCTAGGGATTGTTGATATTCATCAAGCATATAATAACTATCCCCAATAGATACTTTAAGCCAAACGGCTTGCTCCCACTCTTCATCTGGATCAGCAAGCAAATCGAAAGCTTTTTTCCAAAGTGTCATTGCGCCTTGAAAATCTTCTTCATCAAAAAGGTCATTGCCTTGCTCGCAAT
>NZ_PNCW01000232.1:0-373 GCF_005886985.1 Pseudoalteromonas sp. S3178
AATACTGAAGAGAGCTTCTTAACGGTTTTAAACGTTACTTGGTTTCCTTTAGCAGGAGGGCGCTGGCCTTTTTAAGATCTCCTTTTCCATCCTGAGTTCTTTATTTTCCTTGCACAGCCTTAACAGCTCTGTTCGTTCATCTGCACTTAAACTGGTCCCAGATTGCTCAGCTTCAAACTGAGCTTTCCAGTTATAAAGTATTTTATCTGTGATACCTAAAGACGCCGCTGCTTTTGGTACGCTGTAACCTTGCTCAGTTACCAATGCCACAGCTTCTTGCTTAAATTCAGCCGTATAATTTCTGTTTGTTCGTTTTGTCATTTAACACCTCAATAATTGGATTATATTCCATTATTAAAGTGTCCTGTTTGAT
>NZ_PNCW01000233.1:0-290 GCF_005886985.1 Pseudoalteromonas sp. S3178
TTAATTATTAAATGTAGTTTGAATCCATATGACCAACCCATAGTGCCTTTTCCATGATGAGCAACGCCTTCAAACACTTTATTTCTTTTAGCTCTGATGATGTGACACACTTCTATTTTAGTGGAGTCAATAAATTGTATACCAGTGGGCTTGCCAAGTTTTGATGTGAGGTAACTGCACATCGGAACCACCACACTAGGCATAAGCGCGAGAAACCTTGTGTAACTCAGCAACTCTGGAAAATAGGCTTTAAGTTGACGGCAAACATAGTGAAGGTAGTAGTTTTTGAA
>NZ_PNCW01000234.1:0-403 GCF_005886985.1 Pseudoalteromonas sp. S3178
GAAAAACCTGTTTCTCGGTGCAAGAACGGTAGTCAGCAGGCTAAAACATAAAGAAGCGACCACAGAGAAAGAACGCTGGATAAAAAACCTACTCGCCAAGAAAAGCGTGAAATGTGTTGCCATTGCATTGGCCAACAAAACGGTTAGAACCGCCTATGCCTTACTTAAAAACGGTTCAACATACGAGCCAAAAATCTTAGCGGCATAGCACTGAGTAACAAAAGAGAAAATTAAGATAAACAGAAAAAGAAAGCCAAAAGCATACTGAGATTACCCCCAGTATTGAACAAGCCAAGATAGAGCATTAAGCGGTGAGACCCACCCGTGAGAGCCTGTTAAACCGCAGGTGTATACAAATACCGCGTGGGAGAGAAGGCACAAGGGCGCGAATACATCAAAGAGG
>NZ_PNCW01000235.1:0-423 GCF_005886985.1 Pseudoalteromonas sp. S3178
ACCAATTTCTGCTGCTGTAACGATAAGCCCTGCACTTTCGATATTATGCTCAATAAAGCTTAACTTATGCGTTAACTCCAGTTGCTCAGTAGCTTGCCAATGATATTCAAATGTTGCTGCATAGTTCTCACTTTTATGCTCATTTTCAGGGGAGTAACGGGAAAGATTTAAAAACTCATCAAGTTGAGTACGGTTAAACCTTACTTGCCATGTTAACGCTTGATGACTACCTCCAAATACAACAAAAAGTGATTCTGACGGGTCTTTTACAGCACCTCCAAAATAGCTATCCCCTGAGCGTTTATTAAATGCTACATTGGCATAGAGCCGTGTTTCATCCGACACTTGCCTCGAAAGATTCAACGCTGCTTGCGCACTGCCGTGTTCACCATAACCAACAGAAAACTGATTATTACGCTTTTT
>NZ_PNCW01000236.1:0-272 GCF_005886985.1 Pseudoalteromonas sp. S3178
GTAATAAAATCAATGCCTTGCTCGGCAAGCTCCGCTTTTAGGCTTGTAGATACATAGCCTTTGTCTGCATATAAACTACCTGTAACATTTTCGACCATGTCTAACACAGGCTTCCTATCATCAACATTCCCTGCCGTCACTTTTACTGCTAATAAACCACCTTCGTCATTCATGATGAGGTGAAGTTTAAAGCCATAAAACCAGCCCATTGTTCCTTTTCCTCGCTTGGCTTCGTCTGCGAAAACTTGGTGGCGAGGAATACGCATATTGTG
>NZ_PNCW01000237.1:0-304 GCF_005886985.1 Pseudoalteromonas sp. S3178
ACTACTATTATTGTCTATCCAAAACACTTCGGCGCCAGCCCTGTGGATCACATCAAGCACGTTATCTTGGCTCTGAGCAAGACGGCTATTGTAACCTGCTCTATCTAGCCGTGAAAACATACAGGGTACTGAAATTGCTGTCGCTGTGCCACAAGATGACATGTTACTGAAATATTTGATGCCGTCCTGTTTAGTGTATTCGTTAGTATCTATTTTATAGCCTCCATATGAAAAGTTGCTTGCACGTGCAGTTTCACCAACAACAACAACGGTAATATTCGCACCTGACTTGGAAGCTAAAGCA
>NZ_PNCW01000238.1:0-241 GCF_005886985.1 Pseudoalteromonas sp. S3178
GCCTAATTACATCACAAATCAAAAAGTCGGCTCATAGCCGACTTTTTTGTTTTAAATATAGGTATTTCACTAAAATAGAAGAAAAATTAACCGTTTGATTTACAGATAGTTAAATTTATGACATTTCCTAGTGACAAGGCTTTTAAAAGTTTTTATACTGCACCCGCTTGTTAATACTTTAAAGCAAAATTCAATATGACATGTCTTGTCATATTGTGGATGGCCCCTTAGCTCAGTTGGT
>NZ_PNCW01000239.1:0-284 GCF_005886985.1 Pseudoalteromonas sp. S3178
AAATCACACCGTTGGAAGGGTCAAACTTGATTGAAACAGACGGTAATACCGGGGCTGTTTCGTTTTTAATATCTTCTAATGTTTCACCACCACCACAGCCTGCTAAGACTGAGGTAACTGCGAGTGAGAGTAGCATTTTTTTCATTTTATAGGCTCCGACAGAATCTTATTATTATTTTGCTGTAAATAGTTAAATTATTGTAATCGTACTTTTAATAAGACATTAGACCAGTTAAAGTTAACGTAAAGTGTAGCCTTTCGCCACTTATATTTACAATAAATTC
>NZ_PNCW01000024.1:0-114859 GCF_005886985.1 Pseudoalteromonas sp. S3178
GAGCAACAAAGAGTCAATCGTCCCTAGAAAGAACCCAAAGGGCAGCGCATGTTTGGTCCTTATGCTGCGTTATCGCCTATTTATGGGGAACAACCACACAATATAGGCTCTGCCTTGCTTAAATACCAAACATACTGCTGCAAATTCAACCACCAAAGATCAACACGCCCTAGCCCTAATTTAAATAAAATTTTAACCACAAGGCGTTTAACGTCTACGCTATGGTCATTATTAATGTATTATTACGCCATACAGCTAATTCAATAAATCAGTGGTTAAAATAAGCTTTTAACGACTGAAAATACTATTTTTACTAAAGTAAAAGCATTTAGTTTAGTAACTCTAAAGGATACCTCGCGATGATGAGCACAAAAGTATATAAAGCGGTACATGACCTTGCAGAAGATTTAATGGCGGCAGCTAATAAAAATAACCGTGAAAAGTTTGAATCGTTATTTGCAGAGCTAAAAGCTATTTGTATCGAAAATGAAAACACATCAAAAGATCACCCAGTACAATGGGAAACCCTAGCTGACTTTACCGAAGAGCTAGAAGAGGCAATCACTACTTATGAAAAAGCATTAGAGAAGTCGGTTGCTATTAATAACAAAGATCACATGTCGTCAGTTGCTTTTTCAATGGCTACGTTACAACTAGAGCTTGGTCAAAAAGACGAGGCCATTAAAAATCTTCAAAATGCTAAAGTTAGCGCTAATAAAATTGAAGACAAAGAGCTTAAAGCTGAAATACACGACCTACTAGAGTCACTTATTGAAGAAGAAGGTTAAGCCGATTTAGTGAGTATTATTTAACGTTTTATTTAGCTTTATATTTAACAAGAAAGCGCTGGTGGGTTATTTCATACCTTCAGCGCTTTTTTGTATTACAAAGTAAATTAGTTTTGTTTGTTTTTAATCGCTAATTTATCCATAAAGTCCACAATGTACTTTGCTATTTCAACTGGTTTTTCTTCAACACTAAAGTGCCCTGAATCGAGTAAATGTAGTTCAGCGTTTGGTACATCTTTTAAATACGCTTTAGCGCCTGCGGCTATAAATGCTGGATCGTTTTTACCCCATACAATTAATGTAGGTGGCTGATGCTCTCTTAAATATGCTTGCCATTTGGGGTAGTCGAGTAGGTTGTTGTAGTAATCTTGTAGTAGCTGTACTTGAATTAATCGATCTGTTTTAGTTTGTAAAAAATGAAGGTCGTGAGTCCAGCTATCAGGGTTCATTATTTGAGTATTATTTTGCACATCGCGTAAGTATTGTTTATTTGTAATGGCTTGCTCTGAAGTAAATGAATACAGCTTAGCTTGTTGTGCTTTGGATTTATCTTGATTAGCTGTTTTGAAAAATGTTTGCCTTGCAGGAGTTAAACCTTCTAAATATGCATTACCATTTTGCACGATTAATGCCTCGAGTTTATTTGGGTTATTTAACAGCATTCTAAAGCCTACAGGTGCTCCAAAATCTTGAATGTAGAGGCTGTAGCGCTTTACTTTAAGCGTTGTCAGTAGTCCTTCAACATATCTAGCCAGTAACTCAAATGTATATTTTTGATCCCCAAGGTTTGGGCGGTCGCTATAACCTGAGCCTAAATAATCAGGTGCTATCACATGATAACGCCCAGATAAAAGCGGAATAAGCTCACGGTAGCTATGTGATGACGACGGATACCCATGTAAAAGTACAATTGTTTGCTCATGTTGCTTGCCTGCTTCTCGATAAAATATTTTTTTACCGTTTACGTTTGCATATTTGTAAGTGGTTTTTGAAGGCCATACAGCATCTGTGGCGTACACTTTGGCGGTAAGTGTAGACATAGATACTAATAAAAACACAATAAATGAGGCGATGTGAGCAGGTCTTATTTTGAGATTGTTTTGTATATCTGGGTGCATAATTAAACTCGTCAATGTTTTGGTAATACTGCTTTATTAACTAATTAGACCAGCCGTCTTAATAATTACATTCATTAAAACTTCCAATTTACTTAAATGTCTAAGTATAAAATAGAATAATTGTTAACAGTTTAACCTCCAAAATATCAATTCGAATCTGTCGTAAAAAATATATTCTTAAAAAACTAAATACATATATAAAAATTTAATTCTTGTACTTATTTCATGCCGATAAATTAAAAAGCACTTAGTAACAAGTGCTTACAGTTGTTTTTTGTCGTGTGTGTTATAAGTGACTATTATTTGTAACTATAAATATTGTGTTCATGTTGTTCATTTAAACTTTAAATTCACGTGCCTATTTATGGTACTAAAGTGTGAAATTTGAACAAATCATTAATTTATTGTTGCATACAGTTAATTGTTAACATTATATTGATTGTGAATTCGATGCCTTTACACAAAGGATTAATTTTCACACCAAGATAGGTAACAAAAAATGAAAAAAAGCTCATTGTATTGCGCGATTTCGAGCGCGCTATTACTTTCAAGCGTTTTTAATGCACACGCTGGCACTGTTATTAAACAATCGTCTTCACAAATGTGTTTTAGAACCGCTGATAATGCAGTAAATGGTACTCAAGTAGTATTAAACAATAACTGTAACGGTGATGCAGCAGGGTTTAGCTGGACATCTGGTGGGAGTATAAAGCACGTTAAGTCGGGTTTATGCGTCCACCCTGGCGGCTTAGCAAACCCCGTCGATGGACAGCAACTTGTTTTGTGGTCGGGTTGTGACTTTGATAACCGAGTGAAGTTTACTAAAACGTCGGCTAATGCTATTAAACATGTATCAGGAGGTAAATGTGTTCAACCAACTAACACATCAGACGGTAGTAATTTAGTTGTTAAATCGCAGTGTGGTGCAAATCAAAGTAAGTTTGTTGTTGAGCAACAAGTAAATAGCGGTGCAAACGTTAGTAACGATACAGTCAAGGTACAGTTTAATATTGATACTAAGCATGCGGTTGGTCAGTTTGATAGTTTTGATCGTCGTAAGTTTATTACATTGCACTCATCTAATACCGAAAGTGACTGGTTTGGAAATAATGCTCAAAGTTTAAATGCGCCTAATGCTGATCCTAATTTAATGACGAACTTTTTAGAAAATTATGATGTATATTTTGGCCGCGATACCGGCAGCATGAAATATCAATTAACACAGTTACCAGAAGATTCGGCTAAACCAGGTTATGCAAGTACGGTAACGGCTACAACTAATGGTGGCGGTGTTAAATGGAATTACTCCAATATTACCACAGATGAAGCTAAAGCAATGCGAAAGCATGAAGGGCGTAACAGTGATTTAATTGTCGCAGCACAGCAGCACCCTTATTACCCAGATGGTACTAAAATTGGTAACCAAAACTGGTCTTTTTCGCAAACTGATACTGCCGGCGAACCACTAGGCACCGCGCTTGGTGATTATATGGCGCAGTTTTTACAAAAGTACTTTAAAGCTGGCGCATCAGATACTCTAGGTCAAAAGCGCCCAACATACCTTGAAGTTATGAACGAGCCACTATTTGAACTACACGACTTTCCTCATAAAGGTTATGACAAAGAAAGTCTATATGACATCTTTAGGCTACATAACTCAGTTGCAGATGTAGTTCATAATAATTCAGCATTGAACGATGTAAAAGTAGGCGGTTTTACAGTGGCATTTCCTGATTATGAAAAAGGGGCAAACTATTTTGATAATTGGAAGCAACGCGACAAGGCATTTTTAGATATTGCAGGAGATAAAATGGATTTTATTTCGATGCACTTATACGATTTTCCAAACTTTCCAGGCGGCCCTGGTGGTCAACATCAAGAGCAATACCGTAAAGGTAGTAACATGGAAGCGACTCTTGATATGGTTGAGCAGTACATGGCTTATAAATGGGGGAGTATTAAACCAATAGTCATTTCGGAATATGGATCTCAACTGCAAGGGTCTTTTGGCACTAAATGGACACCGCAACGTGATTGGCTATGTTTAAAAGCAATGAGCTCTATGCTTATGAGCTTTATGGAAAGGCCTAACCGCATTGATAAAGCAATCCCCTTTATTCCATTAAAAGCAGAGTGGGGCCGTATAAGCGATACCATCCCGTATTACTGGCGTTTACTACGTCAAGCTAAAGAAGGAGAAGGTGAAACCGGCGAGCAGTGGGTTTATACCGAAATGGTTAAGTTTTACCAGCTTTGGTCAGATATCAAAGGTACTCGAATCGATAGCTGGGCGAGTGATTTGGATATACAAGCAGATGCTTATGTAGATGGCAAAGATGTCTATCTTGTTTTAAATAGTCTTGAATTTTCGCCTACTGATATTGATTTAAGTGTTTTAGGCGCAGGCTCTAACGATGTGTCTAGCGTAAATATTAAGCATTTATACCCAAATGCTCAAGGTGTACCAGTACTTGACAATCGTACTAGCAATTCCTTACCTGATTCTGTTGTTTTAGGCTCGGAATCAACGATGATCATTAAAGTAAGTCATCAAAATAATGTGATCATAAACAACATTAATCAAGAAACTAAGCACTACGCAAGTGCTGTGGTTAAAGATATTGTTGCTAACTCAACTCAGTTTTTTACAATTAATAACGTTGATAAAGGGACTAATGGCGAGGCAGTATTACGCTTAGGTGTTGGTCGTCCTCATGGTAAGTCGCTTACACCTACGGTTACTGTTAATGGTAATAAAGTCGCTGTACCTACTGATTTTAGAGGGTACGACCAGGTTAATGGAGGGTTAGGACGCGAACGTTTCTTTGGTGTACTTGAAATACCGGTACCTTATAGCGACCTTGCAAAAACGAATAGTATTGAAGTGACATTTCCAGATACTGGCGGCGCTGTTAGTTCACTTACATTACAAAACTTTAAAATGAGTAAAAGCATTACTCGCTAGAGCGTAAAATAAAGTTAATATCAATTCGCTTAATTAAGTATTATTGCTAATTGGTATAAGTTAGGAAATAAACAAACTGCGGGCTTACTTATTAGGTAGACCCGCAGTTTTAAAAAGAAGTAACGGCGCGCATGATTATTTATTATAGCGTTTTTCGTACATGGTCGAAGTCACCTCTTTAACAGCATTTACCATTTCAGGGTAGGGTACGTCGGCAGTGGTAACAAAGCCTATATTGGCGTTTTCACCATCAAATGCACGTCCAGAAACTGGTTCATCAACATATTGAAACCAATGCGCTCCTACCATATAAGGCTTGCTTAATACGCTTTGCATATATTTTTTATACATGGATGCACGATCTGCTTGATTCGCAGCGTGAACAATACCTGGGTTAAACAAGCCAGAATCGGTTGCTGTACCAATATGGAATTCGCCAATTACAACCGGTAGGTCAACGTCTTCTAAAAATTGCCAGTAATTGTCTTGCATGCCTTCTTCGTAAATATTAAAGCTCAGCACGTCTGAATATTTAACTGAGGCCTTAATAATTTCATCTGGCATTCCCCAGTTGGCCATGCGAGCACCCATGTATAAATGATTTGGGAGCTTTTTAGCTAATGTACCGTTTACTACTTTAAAATATTGCTCACCAAGCATTTCGAGCATTTTAGAAATATCAGCTATTTGTGCGTTGCTAAAGGTTGTAAATGTAACGCCATTATTAAGTTCATTCCAGCTTGTTATATCACTTTGCCATGCCTCATTTAATGCATTGATTGAGCTATACTTTTGTTTAAGGTACTTAGCAAATGCATGTTTAGCGGGGCTTTTCTTTGCATTTTTAGACAGTGCATCGAGTATAATACCGTAGCGCTTTTCAACGCTACCTTGGCGCTCGCCCCAACTTTTTTCGTTATCTATAAATATGCCAATACACCAAGGCGAGGCTTTAATGTTTTTAGCAATTGCATCTATTGTTATTTCGGCGCGTTTTTTAAATTCAGGATCATAAAAGTCAGGCATCAGTCCCCAATGGTTGGTATGCCCAGATAGGGTTTTAAAGTCGCCAATAATCCAACCATTTGCAAAATAAGGAACAGACTCTTTATCATAAAAGGCCGGATCAACCCAATTTCCAAATGACGTAAAGCCCCAATCTTTCATTCGCTTGAGTGTAACATCATGCCATTTATCTATATATGATTTAGGTGATTTTTCACCGTAGCGTCTTTGTAAATTTGCACGATAAAAGCTGTACGTTTCGCCATGAGCAACAGGTCCTTTATGCGTTGAACGTCTATAACTGTAATGTTCGCTCAGTGGATTACTGTAATCAGGTAGCCATTGAAACATGTTGTTTCTGAGTTTAGAGGTTATAAATCTGCTTTTTCTAGCGTCATCAGAAATCTCTATTATACCCATTGAATCCTCTGGTGTAATTTCATCGTTACTGCGCATACGAACAGAGTCATCTTTAAAATCAACACCAGTTATTGTGGTTAAATTTGCCATGCGGACATTAGCAGGACCATGTGAAAAAAAGAGGTAACCTTCGGGGTCTACCATCCACCATTTACCATCTACTTTTTCGGTTCTAAAGTAACCTGTGGCCTTAAGTTTTGGGCCATTGGCATACCCACCAAATCGTGAGCGGTTTGCCATGCCTGTAGACTTTGCTAAGTCACTAAGCTCTTTATTGGCAAGTTGTTTTAGTTGTTCGTCTGATTTAATGGTTAAGGCATTAGTTTGATTGGTGTATTGGCCGTATTTATCAATGATATTTACCATCCAATTAGGATCAGTTTTTGGGTTTTCTCTCAGGCGTATGTTGTCAATAAGCACAGACTTATCTTCTAAAATTCCAATTGTGAATAAATTTATAGCAGTGATTTTACTAAAATCTCCTCCATCATCTCGCCAAGAACGCCATACCAATAGCCTATCTTTAGTTTCCCATGGTGGAGCACCTCCCCACATGCCTGTGTTGGTATTCGCCTCAACTCCATCTAGTGGAAAATACACAGTACCGTTGTAGTTAGCAGGTAAGCTTACTGAACGACTCTGTAGTTCACCGTTTTTATTTTCAATAGATAAATAAAGTTGAATTGACGTATTTGCGGTATTTTCTACATGAAGTGCAACATTATAATTTTTGTAAGTAGAGAGATCCCATGCCTTAGAAGGGGTGATTTTTAGTTCAGAGATATTCCCTTTTGATGAAAAATCGATAGCTAATTTTGTTGCTTGATCCGTTTTTATAATTGAGGTGTTAGTATCAGAATGCTTTAACCAGCTTTGTACTGATGAATCATTAAAATTCATAAGAGGTGTAATTATTTGCTCGTTGCTAAAGGCATCTGTTGTGCGTGAGTTGGAGGTCGTTTTAGCGGTAGATGTATTTTGTATATGTGTATCGATATCGTTGCATGCAGTAATCGCTAAAGCAAGGGAAGTAATACTAAATATACCTGTCATTGTTTTAGGTGTACTTTTTTTCATTATTGAGCCTGTGTGATTTATTGTTGGCAATATGTACTATAGATAAATTGTCAACAATAAACAATAAGGCCTTTTGTATAAAATTATTCTAGCTGTTTTATTAATTTAATGGGATATGTTTTAGAGGCGTTCCACTGGCCAACATACAAGTTATCGTCTTGATCTACACAAATACAATGCACGTGATTAAAGATGTCTCCATTACTTTGCATAGGTTGTAGTTCACCGTTTATGTACTGCGGTTGCGGTGCCCCTAAATTAACTATGAGCGTGTTATTTTTATCAAATATACTAATAAAACCAGAGTCGTCAGCATTTTTATTGTTAATATGCGACCAGCATACAGGCGCATAAAATAGTTCACCCTTAAATACTGGGCCGCCTATATAGGCGCCATTAGCGCTTATTTTATATAGGTATTTGCCTTCAAATGAAAAAACTTTTAAACATTGCTCGAAGCGAGAGTTCACCATAAGTGTTGAATTTAAAGGATCGCGAAGGTCAACCTCAATACCATGGGTGTTTTTCAGGTTGTAGTTTTCGTCTTTATTATGGTGGCCGCCCCAATGGTTTATATAGCGACCTTGTTTATCATAATGCAGTAAAAAATCGCTTCCATAACCATCTGTTACGTATAAATCCCCATTAGGGGCAATGGCAATATCAGTAGGACGAAATGGTTGCTCGGGTGTATAAGCGCCACATGTTTGTGGATGACCAATGCTATAAATCAATTTACCATCTAAAGTCATTTTGGCAATAAAGCCAGATTGTGGTATGACATTGTTAGTCGGGCTATCCCATTGCTCTTTACTATGTCCATCCCAATGGCGATTAACAATCCAGCCACTATCTACTACGTATAAAAATTCTTGCTCACCTTCTTGTACAATTTTTATAGCGTGTCCACCAGGAAAAGAGCTGCCAAAATCGTCAAGTAATTCACCGCTTTGGCTATACACTAAAATATTATTAGTGGTGTTATCGGTGATCATAAATATTCTCCCCTGTGAGTCCAGAACCATGGCATGGCAGTTTTCAATAGGGTATTTACTTGGGTTTAATTTTCCCCAGTTGGCATCTATTTTATATTTAAATTTACCGTGGCCAATTATTTTTCCGTGTGGGTCTTCGTTATTTTTAGGTATAGCGTGAGGTATAAGGTGTTTTTGCTCTGAGGTTAACATACAGAATTTTCCATATAAAAAACCAGCTTATGCATTGGGCTATAATGCATAAGCTGGTTTAGGCTAGAAGGTTAATTTTAAGCAGTTTCATTTACTTTGAAATTTAAAATTGCGTCATCATCTAGACGTTCCAACGGATAATAAACGGCTTCATTTTCTTTAAATGATTGATTACTAATAGCATTGTAAGCACTGATCATTGACCAGCGGGGTTCAGCCGCACGGTTTTGGTTTGATTTATGTAATAAATTACAGTGAAAAAACAAAACATCACCGGGCTCAAGTTCAACATTAATGAGCTCATGATATTTCATTGCCTCCTCTACAAACTCTAAACAGGCGCCTTTTTGGTCACCCGTTTTGCTGTGATCTAATCGGCCTAGATGATGAGAACCTTTAAGCACTTGCAGGCAACCATTTTCTTGTGTTGCTTTATTAATAGCAACCATACAACTAATGGCTTTCGGGTAAAGCATATAGTTATCGCGATGCCAATAACCAAAGTCTTGGTGCCATTCCCAGGCCCCTCCTACAAAGGGTTCTTTCATCATAATTTTAGTGCTGGTGTGATAAACATCCTCACCAATTAAAGTTTCGCATACATCAACTAACCGTTTTCCACGAGAAAACATACTGTAAAAATCGTCACCTGTTTTTTGCCATAAACAGACTTTGCTTACTGCGCCATCTGCATCTTTTTTATTCCATGCTCGCTCATAAAGTGAGTCGTCGTTAAAAGCGGCCTGTTGTAGTCGCTTAATTTCTTCAGCGTTATAGTAGCCTTTGGCAATGATATAACCGTCACGGTGAAAATCAGCAATTTGTTGTGGTGTTAAATAAGTGTGTGACATAAATATGTTCCCATTTCCGCTATAGTTGTTTATTGTTAACAATGATTGCTCGATTAAATATTTAGGTCAAGTGTAATTTATATAAAAATACTAAATTCATATATGAATTAATTTATTCTTATTAAGTTATTGATTTATAATTATTATTGTAAATTTAAAGCTGAAAAGAAATTTTAAATTTATATATAAACAGGTGTATTGTTTATAAATATTAAAAGGCAAAAAAGTACATATGAACGATAAATTAAAAACTAAATATGCAGTTCCAGCTTTAGATAAGGGGCTGGATATATTAGAATTTTTAGCAAAACATAAGCGGCCTTGTACGCAAAGTGAGATAGCTACTGGAATTTTTAAAACACCTAACGAAGTTTATAGAGTACTTGTTGGGCTTGAAAAGCGGGGTTATTTAATTCGCTCTGAAACGTCTGGTCGATATCACTTGTCGTTAAAGCTGTATAATTTATCACGAAGTATTTCACCAATGGATAATGTACTTCAATCGGCCTTGCCACATATGGAAGACCTAGCTGTAAATATTGAGCAATCGTGTCATTTAAGTATGTTGTATCAAAGCCAAGCCATGGTTGTAGTGCAAGCGCGTAGCAAAAGCCCTATGCATTTAAGCATTGCTGAGGGGGCTTTATTTACGCTTAGTAGCTCAAGCGCTGGTAAACTGCTTTTAGCTAACAGTAATGACGAAGTACGGCAAATGCTTATTGAACACGATGAAATTTACAGTGCAAGTGAAGACAGCTGTAAAGCATTATTAAATGAGCTAAACACAATTAAGGCCCAAGGGCACATAATACAAAACAACCCACTTATTGCCGGAGTACACGATTTTAGCGTATTAATTGGCAGGCCTAATGCAAATTTAATAGCTGCATTGACCATTTCTTCTTTTGACAAAGCCCTAAACACTCACGCTAATAAAAACAGTGTAATTACCGAACTCAAAAGTACTGCCCAAAAAATTACCTTCCTGTTAGAGCGTTAATACCTACTAGTGTTTTAGTGCGTGTTAACTATCTCGGTATTCATCCATAAGGCTGAATTCTTTACTGCCTGCTTACAATATCGAATAAAAAACCAACCCAAACTGTAAAATAAGTGACCAATTTATTTGACTTAGTTAGTTAAACTAATTTACTGTAAAGTTAATTGTTAACAGTATTATGATAACAATAAGCATCCCGTAAATAATCCGGCAACGATTACACGTAATAAACACAATATTTAGGTGCAAAAATGACTAACACACAATTTAAATTAAATGCGATTTGCGCAGCAATGCTGATAACGTCTCAACTAAGTTACGCCGCACAGGAAAACGAGACAACTGTACAAAGTGATGTTGAAGTTATTCAGGTAACTGGTATAAGAAGCGCATTAAGTAAATCTGCGTCAATAAAGCAAGATTCATCGGGCGTGGTAGATGCTATATCAGCAGAAGACATTGGTAAGTTACCAGATACTAACTTAGCTGAATCGCTGCAACGTATTAGTGGTGTATCAATCGACCGTGCAAACAATGAAGGTAACCAAGTAACGGTACGTGGTTTTGGTCCAGGCTTTAACCTTGTTACTTTAAATGGTCGTCAAATGCCTAACTCCTCTGTATTACAAGAAGCGGGGGTTTCACGCAGCTTTAACTTTAGAGAAATTGCAGCAGAAAGTGTATCGGGTGTGTCTGTTTATAAAACAGGTAAAGCAAATGTAGCCTCAGGAGGGATTGGCGCAACCATTAATATAAATACAGCAAAACCGTTTGATTTTGATGGCTTTAAAGCTTTTGCAAATGCAAAAGGGATATTAGATACCAGTGCTGAAGATTCTAATTTAACACCTGAAATTTCAGGAATGGTTAGCCAAACATTTGCAGACGATACATTTGGTGTTTTACTTGCGCTGTCGCATTCAGAGCGAGAAAGTGGCCGAGAGCGCGTAGGTACATCGCAAGGCTGGGTACGTAATCGCGCTAACCCCACAGGAGTAGATAGCAGTGCAATTGATACAACAGCTAATCCAACGGGTACTTATTGGGTACCTTGGACGCCAGAAATAGAGCGATTTGAAACTAAGCGCGAGCGTCAAAATGCGCAACTGGTTTTACAGTATGCTCCAAGTGATAACGTAACGGCTACGCTTGATTACACTTTATCGCGTTTCGAAGAAATTAGTAACACCAATAAAATGGCATTTTGGTTCGATAATCCAACAGGTACAACTGATGCCAACGGTACGTTAGTTGATATTAAAAATGCAAATGATGAGTTGAATTTTTGGGCGTGGGAGCTCTACGAAAAAAAAGAAAATGATTCACTAGGCCTTAACTTAGCATGGCAAGCCAGCGATTCATTGAAACTTACGTTTGACGCTCATAACTCTACATCGCACTCAAACCCTGATGGAGATACTGCAGAAACAATCGCAAATTTAAAGAATGTCCCTGGTTCGGTTAAGTCAATTGGTGCTAACTTTTCGGGTGATATTCCGAGTATTACTGTTGATGACTCTACATTGCCAGGCGGTGCATACGACCCAGCAAATATAGTATCTGACTTATATCAGCGCCGTGGCTACGAAATGAAAAATACCATTAAGCAATATCATTTAAGCGGACAATGGGACAATTTAAAAAGCGGTGCACTAAGTACAATTAATTTTGGTGCGATGTATACTGATTATCAAATTGATACTTATCTTTCTGAGCAGTTTTCGTTTGTAGATATTCCACTTGATAATCTAAATTTAAAGTTTGATAAACTGGGCAATTTTGCAGATGAGTTTTCGGGCTCGGATAAGCTATTTCCATTTATTCCACGTTACAGTGCCAACGACTTTGTAGATATTGTAAAAAATGAAGGTTTATTTACTGAACCAAATATTTCTACTAATGGAGTTGAAGAGCAAACTTTGGCGTTATACGTATCATTTGATTTTAAAACTGAGTTTAACGATATTCCAATTGATATGAATGTTGGTGTGCGCTACGAAGACACCGATGTAACGGGTTATTCAGTCAAGCCAGGTGTTGTTGCTTTTAATTATCGACACGCTGAAGAGCTCCGTCCTGTATATGCTGCAGAGGCTACACCACAAGAATTAAAGGGTAGCTACACGCGTATATTACCTAACTTTGATATAAGCGCAGATTTAGATAATGGCTACAAAGCTCGTTTTTCTTATAGCAGAACTTTAGCACGTGCTGGCATTGATGCTATGTTCCCATCAACCACAATTAACGCCCGTCCAGAAGGGCCTTTTAATGCATCTCAAGGTAATCCTAACTTATTACCAATCACGTCAGATAACTTTGATTTATCATTTGAGTGGTACGGTGACGATGGCAGCTATGCATCAGTTGGTTATTTTAAAAAGTTTGTTGAAAACTTCATTGGTGCGGGCGTAGTACAAGGTACGCTAAATGATGTAAATGGCGAGCCGTTACGCGATCCAAGTGTTAATCCCCGCCCTGGTTGTCCTGATAGTTCAGATACACCTAACCCAGCTTGTTTAAGCCAAGCGTCAGACCCGATTATTACATTTGATATTGCAACGCCAGATAATCTTCAAAATCGTGAAGTAGATGGTTGGGAATTAAATGCCCAGTACATGGTGCCTGATACAGGCTTTGGCGTGGTTGCTAATTATACGATAGTTAATAGTGATGAATCGTTTAAACCGTATGATTTTGATCAAACTATTGCCCTTGCTGGTTTAAGCGACTCAGGTAATTTGGTCGGCTTTTACGAAAACGATGATTACCAAGTACGTTTAGCTTATAACTGGCGCGATGACTTCTTACTATCTTTGGGTACTGAGCCTACATTTACAGAAGCATATGGACAGTTAGATTTTAGCTTTAATTACACAATTAACGAAACGCTCGGTGTTAGCTTTGATGCACTTAATTTAACTAATGAAACAACGCGCCGCCATGGTCGTTTTGCAGAGCAGCTTATATCTGCCGAGCAATACGGCCCACGCTTTAGCATTGGCTTAAGTGCTAAATGGTAAGTTAGTTTTTGATAATTAATATAAAACGACAGCTCAGCGCTGTCGTTTTTGCCTTTTAACTAACGAGGTTGCTATGAACGATGATATTAAATCAATAGTAATAGTCGGCGGTGGAACAGCAGGGTGGCTAAGTGCAGGAATAATCGCAGCTTATTTACAAAAGCATCACAGTAAAAAAGTAAATATTACGCTTATAGAGTCATCTGATATTCCAACAGTGGGAGTTGGCGAAGGGACGTGGCCTACTATGCGAAGAACCCTTAAAGATATGGGAATACGCGAGAGTGAGTTTATTCAAAAGTGTAATGTGTCGTTTAAACAAGGCGCCAAGTTTGCCAAGTGGGTTACAGGTGAAGAGGACGACTATTACTATCACCCGCTTGAACTACCAACAGGGATGTATGAACATAACTTAGCTACTAGTTGGCTAACTAAAAACGAGCCAAAACCTCCTTTTGCCCAGTATGTTAGTACGCAGCAATTAATATGCGAAAGCGGATTAGCTCCCAAACAAATCACCACCCCTGAATTTAGCTCAATAGCAAATTATGCTTATCACTTGGATGCAGGCTTATTCGCTATATTCTTAAAAAATCACTGTATTAATAATCTTAATGTTAAACACATTGTAGGCACTGTCGCCGGTGTAAACAATTGTACAAATGGCGATATTAAAAGCGTTAGCCTAAATAATAAAATAGAAGTAGCTGGGGATTTATTTATTGATTGCAGTGGTTTTAAATCGTTATTACTAGGTGAGAACTTAGGGATAGGGTTTAAATCCTGTAAAGATGTATTATTTGCTGATAGTGCGCTTGCTATACACATGCCATACAAAGATGACGAACCAATATGCTCGCATACTTTATCAACAGCACAAACATCTGGCTGGATTTGGGATATAGGGTTACAAACACGCCGTGGAATAGGGCATGTGTACTCTAGTAAACACATTAGTGATGAAGATGCTAAGCAGCAATTATTTGATTATTTAAATATAAACAAAGAACAGCAAAGCGAATACAAAGTTAAAAAGCTTAGCTTCGAACCAGGACATCGTGAAAAATTTTGGCATAAAAACTGTGTCGCAGTAGGCCTCTCTGCAGGTTTTTTGGAGCCACTGGAAGCCTCTGCTTTATTACTGGTAGAAATATCAGCCAATTTTGTTGCGCAGCAATTTCCGGCCAATAGGCATGTAATGAATATAACTGCGCAGCGCTTTAACTGCACATTTAGTTATCGATGGGAGCGAATAATCGACTTTTTAAAGTTGCATTATATGTTGAGTAAACGAACCGACAGCCCATTTTGGCAAGCACATTGTAGCCAAAATACTATTCCACAAAGCTTAAAAGATAACTTATCACTTTGGGAGTTTCATACGCCAAGCGATAACCACTTTGATCATTCACAGGAAGTGTTTCCAGCAGCAAGCTATCAATATGTGATGTATGGCATGGGGTTTACAGGTTCAAGCGAACTGTATGGCAACTCAGAAAGTTATTTTAAAAAGGCCGTTACGCTTGTTAATAACAACCAACAAGTCACCCAAAAATTACTCAATAAATTACCTACAAATAAAGAATTATTAGTGCAAATTAATCAATTTGGTATGCAGCAAATATAGTTAAAACATAAGAGCGACACACTATGACAAACTCAGTATTACTCGACAAAAATACACATAAGTACACTCGCATTAAAACTCAGCGCGGTACACAGTACGGTGAAGCAGTAAACTACATTCCGGTTGTTGCCGATGAGCTTGCTCAACTTGCATTAGACTACCCAGTCTATTTTATGAAGAACAATCAAACTGGCCAGTTTGAACTATATGCTTTAACTGGCTTTGATGAGGGGCAAAACTTATTTTTACAAAATGATATATGGCATGCCACATACGTACCTTTACACTTACAGCGACAACCATTTAAGTTAGGAATAGGAAATAAACTTACTAACAAGACCGAGCAAACAGATCTCGCTGTTACAATTAACGAACAACACCCAAGAGTAAATAATAGTGAGGGAACACGGTTATTTAACGAAACAGGGGAGCCAACCACATATTTAAATAATGTGAGTGAGCAATTGATAAAGCTTATGCATGGCGGCGAACGTACAACCGCTTTTATCAATACCTTACTAAAACACGATTTAATTGAAGCAGTACAGCTAAACATCACTAAACCAAATGGCAAAACACAAGGCTACAATGGCTTGTATTCTATTGCCGCAGATACACTACAGCAACTACCTGCAGAAGCACTAAACGGCCTGCACTCAATGGGTTACATACAAGCTTGTCATCTAATCTTATGTTCAAGCGGGCATGTTAAAAAATTAGTAAAATGGTTACACGATTTAAAATAGGTTTTTATTAATTAGCGTTACTTACACCCACTGATTGTTCATGTGAATTAGTGAATGCTCATACCTATGAATAAGGAATAAACTACAACTCGAGACTATTATGTGTTTACTTCTTAGGTTTTGGAGTTCGATTATTTGCCTTGGTTTTGGTATCATTTAACTTATCGGCTTGTATCGCAATGGGAAAGGTCAAGCCAATAAATATTGATGATTAAGAGAATGGACATGTTTGAACAAATAGAACAATGGATTGATGCAACAAATATTAAATACAAAAACCTAAGAATTAGCTGTGAAAAATTTGCCAGTGAGTTTAATGGGTTTTATCCTACCGAATTTTTAAAAAATGCCTTTTACGTTATAGTCGATGAAATACCAAAACCTAACTTTCCTTTTTTGCGTGAAATGGGATTAGGCGATTTTATTGACATGGATGCGGCTGGTACTACATACAAAAACACTTACTACATGCTTCCTTATGTGGCTGATAATTTAGCTGTGCATTTTCATGAACTTGTTCACGTGGCCCAATGGAGTGAACTTGGCGCCGAGGCTTTTATGTTGCGTTACATAACCGAAATTCAGCAGGTTGGTTATGATGCTGCGCCACTTGAAGTCATGGCGTATGGTCTTGATAAGCACTTTACAAATAATGGCAAGAAAATAAACGTGCCTGTATATGTGGCTCAATCGCTGTAACTAACAGACACCTTTCAAAGGATTGCATATGACACGCTTTACTGTTTTTTTACTGAGCTTACTGAGTGTAAACGCCTATGCGGCATCGTTTGATGACGATATTGTGGCAGCGCTGCTTGAAAGAACAACACATAACGTTACCTACGATGGCGCTTACCGCTCCATTGCATATCCTGGTGGCGATGTGCCCGCTAATGTTGGGGTGTGTACCGATGTTGTTATTCGTTCATATCGATTTTTAGGTATTGATTTGCAAAAGCGTGTGCATGAGGACATGCTAAAAAGCTTTGAGCTATATCCCTCTAAGCGTATTTGGGGTTTAACCAAACCGGATAAAAATATAGATCACCGCCGAGTGCCAAACTTACAGGCTTACTTTAAAAATCATGGTCAAGTGCTCACTAAATCAAATAACGCGAACGACTATAAAACAGGTGACATTGTAACGTGGATGCTGCCAGGTAATTTGCCGCATATTGGTATGGTTGTGAATGAGTTAGCAAAAGGTACAGGGAATCCATTAATTGTTCATAATATTGGACAAGGACCTGAAAAAAGCGACATGCTTTTTGATTTTAAAATTACGGGGCATTATCGATTTTTGCCTTACAGCTACAAATAATTTATAAACTTTAATTACTAAAGGAGAGCAAGTGCTCTCCTTTTGTTTGTACAGCGTTATACGTTACTTAATATTATGTTTTACGGCTTTAATCGCTGCGGCGCTATCTTGTGCTTTTAGTGCTTCTAAAATAGCGCGATGCTCGTTTACACATTCAGAGCTTGAGGTGATGCGTTTATAATTTAAACGCATACGCATGACATACGGGTACCAAATATTAACTAACTCTTCACCACCCGCTTGATAAATTAAATATTGGTGAAATGATATATCGATTTTAGTTACTTCGGTGTAATCTTCGCGGTCGAGGGCATCTTCTAGAGATGCTAAGATACCTTCAAGTTCTGCAATGTTTTGATCAGTTAAATTACCGTTTAATTCAGTGATTGCATACTCTTCTATGCTGCGGCGAAGTTTAATCATTAAGCGTTGTAATTTAGGCTCTAAAACACTATTTACAGACGCACCACAGTTATTGCGAGAAATAAGTAAACCTTCTTTTGTAAGCTGTAATATTACATCGCGAATAGGGCCGCGAGAAAGACCAAATCGCTCTGCCAGCTCTTTTTCATTTAGCTTAGTTTGTGGTGGCATTTCACCAGAGATTATATCTGAGCGTAATTGCTCAGCTATTTGATCTTTTACAGATAAAATTTTAGTTGCTCTGTTACCAGCCATATTTATTCCTAAATTTGATTAACTTTATCTGACCCTAACATTAATTAATAAGCTTTGTTAATTCAGTCAAGATCATGTACTTATCTCAGTGTATATAAAAAAAGTGGAATGGTCTATTGTCAACACATTACAATAGACCAATAAATGTACAGTTAATGTCTGTATTTACGATTATTTTTTAAAACGTCGTTCATACATAGACTCATTCATTGCTTTAGCTGCTTCAACCATTTCAGTATAGGGGCGATCTGTAACGCTAATAAAGCCAACGTTATAGTTTTCGCCATCGTAGGCTCGACCAGTAATTGGCGAGTCGATATATTGAAACCAATGTGCGCCAATAAAGTAGGGGTTGTCGATCACTGAGTTCATATAATCGGTATACATATTTGCTCTGTCTTGTTGATTAGCAGCATGTATTAACCCAGGATGAAATAATCCTGAATCAGATGAACCAACATGAAACTCACCAATTATAGCGGGTTTGTCAAATTGTGATAAAAATGCCCACTTGTCATCCCTTAGACCTTCTTTGTATGCGTTAAAACTTATTACATCAACATATTTAGCCGAGGCTTTAACAACTTCTATAGGCATGCCCCAATCCGGAAAACGTGCACCTAAATACATATGATTTGGCAGGTATTTATCCATAGCAGCATCTACAACACTAAAATATTTGTCGGCATAGGCGGTGAGTAATATAGAAAAATCGACAAGCTGCTCTTCATTTTTTATATCAATCGTTACACCTTTGTCAAACTCAGCCCATGAGGCTAAGTTTAAGTGCCATACCTTATTAAGTTCAGCGACATCAGTATATTTTTCTTTCATTAGACGAGAAAATTCAGCTTTAGTAGGAACTGTTTTAGCGTCTCTGCCTAAGGTATTAATAACAATTCCATAATGGCTTTTGACTGAATCAGGGCGGCCAAAACTTTTTTCGTTATCTATAAATACGCCCACAGCCCAAGGCGAATTTTTCACTTCTTTGGCAACAACGCTTACAGTTTCATTTGCACGCACAGCAAATTCAGGGTCAAAAACATCAGGCATGGCTCCCCAAAAATCATTACCGCTAGAAACTGTTTTAAAGTCCCCAATAATCCAACCATTAGCAAAATAAGGTACCCTTTGGTTATCGTAATAACTCGGATCAGTCCAGTTACCCAGTGAGCTAAAGCCCCATGTGATCATTCTATCAAGAGTTACTTCACGCCATTTTTGCATATAATCTGTATTATTTTGTCCGTACTTACGCTCTAAATTAGCTGCATAAAAGCTATATGTTTCACCATGCTCTAATGGTCCCGAATGTGCGCTTTTACGATAGCCAAAATGTTTACCTAGAGGCTCATTATAATCAGGTAACCATTCAAATAAATCTTTGCGAACATCGGAAGCTACAAATCGGCTTTTTAGTGCCTCTTTATTTACTTGATTTAAGCCTTTTGAATCCTCTGGAGTTACCCCTGCATCTGCTGGTTTTGGCAATAATGCTTGATCAAAGTCGTAACCAGTTAGTGTGGTTGAGTTTGCAAGGCGAATGATATCAATACCGGTTGCAAGGTATAAATAACCATCGGGGTCTACTAGTGACCATTTATCATTATATTTTGCTGTTCTAAAGTAACCGGTTGCCTCTAACTTAGGACCCTCTGCCCAGCCACCAAAACGAGAGCGATTATCAGGGCGTTTAGAAAGAAGTTGTTTAGCTTCTTGTTGCTTGTCGCTTAGCAGCTCGGCTTCTGAATGTACTTTGCCTGTAAATTCTTGTTTGGCATTTTGGCCAAATTCGTCAACGATATGAGTTAAAAATTCGGTATTAAATTTAGGGTTTTTACGAAGGGAAATAGACTTTATTTGTAGTTCTTTGTCGTGAAGATTGCTTTGCACGCTAATGGATATTTTATTTATACCTTTTAAATTAAGATTTTTTTTACCCCACATAGAAATAAACTGTACCTCATCAGACTCCCACGTATCGGGGTTAGAGCGAAGACCTGATGTAAAGTTTAGTTCTACATTTTCGTCGCCATCAGGGGTTGCAAGGTCGTGCCCGTCAAGTTTGGCATAGTAAGTGTTATAGCCTCCCACTGGTACATTTACACTACGTGTGTAGTTAGCGCCGTCTATATCGGATATATCTAAATAAATTTGTATCGAGTGTTTACCCGGGTTAGCTAATTCAAAAGCAATGTTAAAGTCTCTAAATTCGCTCCAATCCCATGGCCCATCAGATGAAAAAACAATATTAGCGTACGGATTATTTTTTGACTTAAATGTCACATCTAATACAGAGTTTTTTTCTTCTATAGTTGCTGCGTTACTTTGATAGTGAACAGGGGTTATCTGTGAATGTGCAGCATCAGCAAATAAATACATTAATGTATCTGCTGATTTTATCTGCGTAAGCTCGTTTGTGGTCTTTTCTATCTTAACTTCTTCTTGATTACAGGCACTTAGCGCAAGCAAGAGCGATGTGAGTAGTATGTTCTTTTTATATGTCATTGCTGTTCAACCTTTCATTACAATTTAACATACCATACAACAAAAAAACCATATTGAATATTGTTGACAATGTGCAATTTGTATTTTTGTGTATCATTTATAATAAACTTTTGATTTTGTTTAACTAATTTTTAATGTTGATTGTAAAAAAATTTAAGTTAAAGCATGATTTCTTAAAATAGATGTTGCAAGTGCGTTAATTTTGAAATAGTCTCAAAGCTATAACTCATGGTTAATTGTTAACAATATTGGGTTTGACACTGACTCTCGCTTTATTCTGTATATAAAGCAACACACAATGATAACAACATAGTTGGATAGAAGTATGAATGGTAGCAAACGTAATGTGTTTTTCTTTGCATTTATAGTCGCCTTTGGTGGCTTTATTTTTGGATTAGACGCTGCTCTTATTTCAGGTACTGTGCGTTTTGTATCTGCAGAATTTAATTTATCTGACATACAAGTAGGTACTGTAGTGAGCGCGCCAGGCTTTGGTGTGCTGTTTGCGTTAGTGATTACAGGATATATATGTAATGCATTTGGACGTAAAAATACATTAATAGGTATCGCCTTTTTGTACGTTCTTTCAGCAATTGCCTCTGTATTAGCACCAAGCTATGAATTATTAGTTACAGCTCGCTTTATAGGTGGGCTCGCATTCACGTCTTTATCGGTTGCCGCTATGTATATTGGTGAAGTTGCACCGTCGAAATATCGTGGCAAATTAGTGTCTATGATTCAAATAAATATTGTTGTTGGTTTATCGGCGGCTTATTTTGCCAACTATTTACTTGTTGATTTAGCAAACAGTAACCTTGACTGGGTAACGCAGTGGAATGTAAAAAATAACTTATGGCGCTGGATGCTAGGGGTTGAGATTATACCTGCTGTTTTATGGTTTTTACTGTTATTTACTATTCCACAAAGCCCACGTTGGTTAGTTATGAAAGGTAACGAAACACGTGCTACCGCTATTTTACATCGCTTAAATAAAAACGCCGAACTTGCACAAGACCAACTCAAAAGCATAAAAGAAAGCCTTGTTGATTACAGCGAAACAGGGGGATATTTTTCATCATTCAAACTACTACTTGAAAGCCGTGTTCGCGCCGCTGTAATTATTGCATTCACTATGGCAATTGTTCAGCAAGTAACGGGCATTAACGCCATAATGTTTTATGCTCCTACTGTATTTGAGCAGCTAGGTGTAGGCACCGATGCAGCCTTCTTTAATGCTGTACTCATTGGATTAGTTAGTATTGTGTTTACGGTAGTCGCTATTGTGTTAATAGATAGGCTAGGACGCAGACCATTGGTTATTTGGGGATTAGCAGCTGCCACAATTAGCCTATTTATGTGTTATTTAGGCTTTAGCCAAGCTCAGTATAGTTTGTCTGCTGACGATGTAGCATCGTTCTCAACGTTAAGCTCTATTACTGGTCTTGAGCAAATTATTGGGACTGTGTATCACAGTGATATTGAATTTAAGCAGGCATTAGCGAGTGTACTTACTGCTTCGCAACAGCAACTATTTGAAAGCGATTTGATCTCGCGTGCTGCTACGATCAATGCGCCACTTATATCATTTGGTGTAGCGGGCTTTATTGCAGCCTTTCACTTTTCTATTGGGCCAATTATGTGGGTGATATTTTCTGAAATATTTCCGACTCGTATTCGAGGTGTGGCCATTCCTACCTTTGCATTTATAGCAAGCGTAATTAGCTATTTTGTGCAGCAGTTTTTCCCATGGCAGCTAAGTAATTTAGGCGCTGCAAACATCTTTTTACTTTATACCGTATCGGGTGTCGCAGGCTTTGCATTGTTATTTAAGTTTATGCCAGAGACCAAAAACAAATCAATAGAAGAAATTGAAGCATATCTAGAAGGCTTACACACTAAAAAAGTACAGGAGGGCATGTGAGTACTTTACTAGCTATCGGCGAATGTATGGTTGAGCTTGTACCAACAGGTATCAGTGAGTGTCAGCAATCATTTGCGGGCGATACTTACAATGCGCTCGTATACGCCAAACGATTCGAAAACACATTAAATTGTGAGCTTTTTACTGCTGTGGGGTCTGATGTACTTAGTAGCAATATGCTCAAATGCTGGCAGCTAGAGGGCATAAGTACAAAAAATGTAATTACCACACCAGATCATAACGTAGGTATTTACGCAATTTCGACAGATTTATTAGGCGAGCGAAGTTTTGACTACTGGCGTAATCAATCAGCTGCTAAACATATGATGGAGTTGTACGCTAAGGCCTCGTTTGATCTAGGTTTAAAAAAGTCTGACTGGGTATTTTTTAGCGGCATTAGCTTAGGTATTTTAGACGATGACTCTAAGCAGTGTTTATTTACTTTATTGAATGACTTAAAAAAACAAGGCTGCACCATTGCATTTGATCCTAATTATCGTGCGCGAATGTGGGAATCTAAAGCGCACGCCATTGAGTGGCTAGAACGCGCCTATGCAATAAGTAATGTCGTTTTACCAGGTCTTGATGATCATCGTGTTTTATTTGGTCATTCAACCACGGCAGAGATTGTTCAGTACTGTACGCAGTTTGATATTGACGAAATTGTTATTAAAGCTGGTAGTGCCGGGATGCAGGTTTATTGCAAAGATGACCTTAAAGCGTCATGTCTGTTTACACCCGCTGAAAAGCAAGTTGACAGTACAGCAGCTGGCGACTCATTTGCCGGAACCTACTTAGCCGCCAGAATGTGCGCACAAAACCCTCAAAATGCATTAGAAATGGCTGACAGTGTTGCTTCACAAGTTGTGCAGCACCAAGGCGCTATTTTACCTCTTGATGTATATCACTCGCTAAATATAAGCGCAGGTAAGTAAGGAACTAACATGTCTGAAAAAAAATTAAGTTTAGCAAGCAAACGTGCCATCGAGCGCGGATATGATAAATATGGGCCTCAATGGCTTACAGAGTTTGATGTAGAACCTTTAAAAGGCGATTTTGCTTATGAGGAGGGGGTGATACGCCGCGACCCATCATCAGTTTTATATATTGATGGCGTTTATCACTGTTGGTACACCAAAGGTGAAGGGGAAACTGTTGGTTTTAACTCTACTAATCCGAATGACAAAGTATTTCCTTGGGATTTAACGCAAGTTTGGCATGCCACCTCAAAAGACAGTATTACATGGCAAGAGCAAGGCGTAGCTGTAAGCCCGGGTAAACCAGGTGATTACGACGACCGCGCAATTTTTACCCCCGAAGTGTTTGAACACCATGGTCATTATTATTTGGTTTATCAAACAGTACAAACACCTTATACAAATCGTCAGTACGAACATATTGCCATAGCTCACTCTGAATCTGCATTTGGACCGTGGATAAAATCACCAGAACCGATTGTAAGCCCAAGCAAAGATGGTAAATGGCTTGGTGATGAAGACAGTCGTTTTGCAGTAACCGCTAAAGGTAGTTTTGATAGCCATAAAGTACACGATCCATGTTTAGTGTTTTTTAATAATAAATTTTACTTGTACTACAAAGGAGAAACCCAAGGTGAAGGAATGAACTTTGGTGGTCGTGAAATAAAACACGGTGTTGCTATTGCTGATGATGTATTAGGTCCTTATGTTAAATCGCCTTATAACCCGATTTCAAATAGTGGACATGAAGTTGTTGTTTGGAATTATAAAGGGGGTATTGCTAGCTTGCTTACAACCGATGGCCCTGAAAAAAACACTATCCAATTTGCTCAGGATGGTATTAATTTTGAAATTATGGCGCATATAAAAGGCGGTCCAGAAGCAATTGGTTTATATAGGCCTGCACAAGGGTTCGACCAAAACCCGGCACCTGGTATTAGTTGGGGTTTGTGCCACAAATACGATGCAAGTTGGAACTGGAACTATATTTGTCGGTTTTCGCCTCGCAAGCAAGTGCTTGATGCGGGCACATTTCAAAATAGTAACTAAGGTTTGCAGTAATGAGTAATCAAAACAATCAATTTGATCCGACAGAACATCCACATCGCCGTTTTAACCCTTTATTGGGTGAGTCGGTGTTGGTATCGCCGCACCGTGCTAAACGTCCTTGGCAAGGTCAAGAAGAAAGTGTAGATATTGAGGTTAAACCAGAATACGACGAAAGCTGCTTTTTATGTAAAGGCAATACGCGTATTAACGGTGAAGTAAATCCAGATTACAAAAACACCTTTGTGTTTACTAATGACTTTGCCGCCTTGCGTGAAGGTGTGCCTGATGTGGAGCAGACTGATCCCCTATTTAGTATGCATACAGAGCGCGGTACTGCCCGTGTTATTTGTTTTTCCCCTAATCACGCAAAAACTCTACCGGAGCTAAGTGTTACGCAAATTACTAATGTAGTAAATACGTGGAAAGAACAATGTGCAGAGCTATCAAAAACATATAGCTGGATACAGGTATTTGAAAACAAAGGAGCTGTAATGGGGTGCTCAAACCCACATCCACATGGTCAAATTTGGGCACAAAATAAATTACCTAGTTTGGTTGCGCGTAAACAGGAAAACCTCAAACGATATTACGAAAAGTACAAAAGTAATTTACTGCTTGATTGCGCAAAACGAGAAATTGAAAAGCAAGAACGCGTGGTTTGTGTAAACGATGATTGGCTGGTGGTTGTACCTTTCTGGGCCGCGTGGCCATTTGAAACTTTATTACTTCCGCGTTTTGCTATTACACAAATGGTAGAGCTAAACGATGCGCAGCAAAGTAGCTTGGCGGATATTATTAAAAATATTACTACCCGATACGACAACTTGTTTCAGTGCTCGTTCCCTTACTCTATGGGGTGGCATGGCGCACCGTATGATGGCCAACACCATCCGTATTGGCAATTACATGCACAATTTTTACCGCCATTGTTGCGCTCTGCAAGTGTTAAAAAATTTATGGTTGGATACGAAATGATGGCCGAAGCTCAGCGCGATATAACGCCAGAGCAGGCTGCTACTATTTTGAAAAAACAATCACTAACGCATTATAAAGAGAACAATAAATGAATGTTGAGCACAGCGTACGTTTAGCTTTTTTAAACCACTTTGGGCGCGATGCAAGCTTTGTAGTTAAAGCACCAGGGCGCGTTAATTTAATTGGTGAACACACCGATTATAACGATGGATTTGTACTGCCTTGCGCTATTGAATATGCCACTTTTATTGGGGTGTCTCCACGTGCTGATGATCAAGTAAATGTACTTGCACTAGATTGCGATAATCAAACCGATTCGTTTTTTATAAATACTGACCTTAATATCCACAACACTCAAACGTGGAGTAATTACGTACGTGGTGTGATAGATGAACTACAAAAACGCGGGTATACACTAAGCGGGTGCGATATATGTATTAGCGGAAATGTTCCTCAAGGCGCGGGACTTAGTTCTTCAGCAGCCCTAGAGGTAGGTATTGCTTATGCATTTAATCATTTATGTGAACTGTTTATTGAGCGCAAAGACATAGCCAAAATTGCACAAGCAGCCGAAAATAATTTTGTCGGCTGCAACTGTGGAATTATGGATCAGCTTATATCAGCATGTGGACAAGAAGGACAAGCATTGGGTATAGATTGCCGCTCACTTGATTTAATTGAAGTGAGTATTGACCCAGAGATGACTATTTTAATGGTTAACTCAAACGTTAAACGTGGCTTGCTAGATAGTGAATACAATTTACGCCGAGAACAATGTTATGCAGGAGCAGAAGCTTTGTCTAAACCAAGCTTGCGCGAAGTAAGCATTGATGAGTACGAAAGTAAAAAACATACCCTTGATCGAAATGTAGCTAAACGTGTTGAACATATAGTGTATGAAAATGTGCGCACATTAGAAGCTATGCAAGCCTTTAGCAATAACGATATAGCTAAACTAAGCACACTAATGGCACAAAGCCATGCCTCTATGCGTGATTTGTTCGAAATTACCACCTCCCAAATCGACACTCTTGTGAATATTATCGCAAAAGAAATTAATGAATACGGTGGCGTAAGAATGACAGGTGGTGGCTTTGGTGGTTGTGTAGTGGCGTTTGTTCCAAATGTTTTAGTCGAGAATGTAATTAGCGCTATTGAAACGCAGTACGAGCAACAAACAGGATTAAAAGAAACGATTTACACAAGCGTACCTTCAGCTGGTGTATCACTTATAAGAGCGTAAGGACAACCAATGAAAAAAGTACTGGTAACAGGTGGAGCTGGCTATATAGGCAGCCACACAGTTTTAAGCTTATTAAAAGATGGTTTTGACGTAGTAGTAATAGACGATTTAAGTAACTCGAGTCGTGAATCGCTAACCCGTGTAGAAGCGTTATCAAAGCGAAAAGTTGAATTTATTCACGCCAGTTTACTTGATAACGATAAGTTATCAGCCACGTTTAGTGAACATAGATTTGAGTCTGTGATTCACTTTGCAGGTTTAAAAGCGGTAGGCGAATCAATAAAAAAACCACTTGAGTATTATTATACCAACTTGGTGTCTACCTTAAATTTATGCCAATGCATGCTTAAATATAACGTTAATAAATTAGTATTTAGCTCATCAGCTACAGTTTATGGGCAAGGGGCATCAGTGCCTTATACCGAAAACTTACCTCTAGGGCGTGCAGCAAGCCCCTACGGGCAAACAAAGGTAATGATTGAGCAAATATTACAAGAAATAGTCGCCTCAAATACTGGTTTACAAGTAGCCAGCCTACGTTACTTTAATCCTATTGGCGCAGATATTAGCGGCCAAATAGGAGAAGACCCATTAGGTATTCCTAACAATTTAATGCCCTTTATTGCTCAGGTAGCGGTAGGTAAACGTGACAAATTAGCTATTTTTGGAGGTGATTATACAACTGAAGACGGTACATGTGAACGTGACTATATACACGTTAGTGATTTAGCTAATGGTCATATTAAAGCCCTTAAATGGCTTGGCGAGCAACACCATAGTCTATATGAAGCATTTAACCTAGGCACTGGTACTCCTTATTCAGTGCTTGGTATCGTAAAAGCATTTATTGAATATACCGGAGTTGATATTAACTTTGAAATTGTAAAGCGCCGCGATGGCGACTTAGCTGCTTTTTGGGCTGATTCATCTAAAGCCAAGGCTATTTTAGGCTGGCAATGTATATATACCCTCGCAGACATGATGAAAGACACATGGCGCTGGCAAAGCAATAACCCTAATGGCTACCCAAATGTATAACTCCCTTATGTAAAGCACTGTCTACACAAAGCACCCTAATTCACACACAATAATAAAGGTGATTAAAATGAAACGCAGAAGTTTTTTAAAGCTCAGCGCAGGCCTACTAAGTTCAAGCCTATTAGGTGGTTGCAGCGGGTTATTTGCTTCATACCGAGGTGACTTAACCTCAACCGCGCCATTAGATAATACTAATTTAAGTAAGCAAGTGTGGCTTGGCAAGCATTTTTGGGGCAACAGACTACAAGATTGGCAGCGTATAGGTAATGAGCTTTTATGTACCCGAGAAGGAAAAGGTTTTGAAGCGCGTACCGTATCGTTACTCACTAGGCAACTTAATGGCTCTTTGCAAAGTGGGCGTATAAAAACCACCGTACGCAATTTAACACCGAATGAAGAGGGCTTTTGTGGATTTTTATTAGGGATTGGCAAAGGTGAGCTATCAGCTAAAGGTGCTGCTTTAGCACAGCGAGCTGGTGGCGAAAATGGCGGAATAATTGCCGCCTTTGACAGTTTAGGTAAATTATCATTTAGGCAGTTTGATGATGAAAGCAAAGCGCTTGATTTTACTATTATTAATCGTGCTCCATTTAATATACAACAATATAAAAGCGGCGATAAAATAACACTCGATTGCCATTTAGACCCAATAGATGCACACCATTTTGACATTCGTCTTGTGGCAAGTAATACAAATACTGCTCAAGAGTTAGGATTTGCAGTACTTCACAAAGTACCCGCAGATCAACTGCAAGGAGGTATTTCGTTATTAAGCTCTTCAGAGCCTTTTGTAGCAGGCGCACGTTGGGGGTTTAGTGATATTGAAACCGGTGGCGGTAAAATAACTCTAAATAATGCCAATACCTTAGGCCCGGTTATGGGGTGTATGTATAGCGTTAATAAACAGGTGCTCAAGTTATCTTGTCAGTTAATGCCTATTAATATTAAAGAATTTTCACGCGTAGAGCTGCAATATAAGTTTGAAAACCAATCCGATTGGCAGCATGCAGGCACAGCAAAAATTGAAGATGGGTTTGTAGCAAGATTTAGGTTAAGTAATTGGAACTATTTAAAACAAGCTCAATACAGAATTGTTAACCCACAAAAGCCTGAAGACACTTTATACTTTGGTACTATTGCTAAGGACCCACAAAATACTAAGGAATTCACGATTGCGTTGTACTCTTGTATTATTCCTACCTCCAAAAGCTTAGACAACACACATTACACACGCCTTATTAGCAGCGAGCGCGATTTAGGGCGTTACACCAAAGACAATATTTTATTTCCTCACACTGAGCTTGTTGAAAATGCCAATTATCATAACCCTGATATGTATGTTTTTTGTGGCGATCAGTACTATGAAACATACCCAACTCGTTATGGACGTCACACTAAAGATGCGAAACTAGATACCCTATATAAATGGTACTTATGGTACTGGGCATTTGCCGATAGTATAAAAGACAAGCCTACACTTGTTTTGGTTGATGATCATGATGTACTGCAAGGTAACTTGTGGGGCGATGGTGGCGAACACTCCGATATGCCAAAAGAAGAAGACGGTGGTTATAAGTGGGATAAAGACTTGGTTAAAATGATTTACCGTATACAAAACGGTCACAATCCAGACCCTTACGACCCTACGCCTATTAAATATGATATTCCTGTTACCTACGCCGCTTTTGAATATGGCGGAATTAGCTTTGCGATGGTTGAAGACCGTAAATTTAAAACGCCACCAGATTATAAAGCTAATAAGCTTACCACTACCGGTGAACTATTAGGAAAACGCCAAGAATCCTTTTTAAAAGACTGGCAAACTATGCACCCAGGCAAGCCTAAAGTATGTATTACAGCTTCTATGTGGGGGTCGCCTCAAACCGATGAAAACGGTAAAGCATTAATAGATTACGATGCAAATGGTTACCCGGCTGACGGACGAACACGAGCAGTAAAACTAGTAAGTGACGCTAATGCATTAGTAATTGCGGGCGATCAGCACCTCGGGTTACTTGCCTACCAAGGAATAAATACCTTTGATGATGGCAGCTTATTTTTTGCAGGCCCAGCTAGTGCGGCGTTTTGGCAGCGTTGGTTTGAACCCCACACACCTTTACCAAATCAGCGAAATAAAGACAAAAATACCGGTGATTTTACCGACACGTTTGGTAATAAAATGCGTGTACTTGCCGCAGCTAATCCAAAAGTAACGCATAAGCTTTTTGCTAAACAAAATACAACGTGGGGAAAATTTTTAGCAGACCGAAACTTAAAAAGTGAAGGTTACGGAATTATTAAAATAAATCACGCTAAAAAATATTATCAGTTAGAGTGTTGGCAGTGGAATACCGATCCTTCTACAGGCAAACAGTTTGCTGGTTGGCCATATATAAAAGAATTTTAATTAGTCGCATGCTATTTGTAATAAACGCTTTGCAAGTAGCTATTTAAGCTCTATTACCTAAAAGCAATTTAATGTTTAGGCATTAAATTGCTTTTTTATAAGCAATTCAATATTGTTAACAAAATACAGTTGACAATGAATCGGTGATCATATTATTGTTTACAAAAGATTAACCTGACAACATAATAAAACCTTAGAAAAGGAACACACATGACAATCATCAACAACGCGTTTAAGTTAAGCGCAATTACAGCGGCTGTACTTGCAACACAATTGGCCTATGCCAAGCAAGATGAAAGCACACAAGAAAAAACTAAAGCTGAGTCGGATATAGAAATAATTGAGGTGAGTGGCTTAGCGGCCAGTGTTAAAAAATCGATTAACGATAAACGCTTTGCTGAAAACGTTGTTGATTCGATTAACGCGGAAGATATAGGTAAGTCTACCGATCAAAATATTGCTGATGCGCTTTCGCGTGTAACAGGCGTATCGGTGCAATCTGTTGATGGTGAAGGCGCACGAATTTCAGTGCGTGGTGCAAATTCACAGCAAAATAATATAAGTATGAATGGTGTGCAACTAGGTTCCACCGGTTTTAGCCAAGGTGTAGATTTATCGCAGTATTCATCAGATATCTTATCTAAAATAGAAGTGGTAAAGACCCCAAGCGCTGACCACGAAGAAGGATCGCTGGGCGCAAACATTAATCTTTCTACAACAAAGCCGCTTGATTTAAATTACGAAATTTCGACTATGACATTAGAGGGCCGATACAACGATTTATCTGACAAAGAAAATTTTAAAGTATCAGGCACTATGTCGAAGAAGTTTTTTGAAGACACTTTTGGTGTAGTTGTTACAGCAGTTAAAGAAACAAATGCTTACAGAAAAGATCAGTATTCAGCAACACAGTGGTTTGCACTAGAATCGCCACTGGCCAAAGATACAAATGGTAATGTGGTAGAAAATGCGGTTGGTATTTCACCTCGCCTTACTGATTATGAATACCATGAAAGCCAAAATGACCGCACTAATTTTAACCTAGGTTTACAATGGTTAGCTTCAGATACTACAGAAGTAAATTTTAATGCCAATTTGAGTAACCAATCAATCCAAAACTCAATGCACGGTATTCGTACACGTTCTGTTGATTATAAAAACTTAGTTGAAGGTGAAGATCCTGGTTTATCAACGGGACCTTCAATTTATACAGATCCAGAAGCAGATTGGCGCACCATTGACCTAGAAACTAACACCTTCACTAAGTTTGTAAATCGCTTTGGTACTGGTGACTTGCTGCAATCTGAAGCTGATTTTGATAACAAAAGCGCTGTTTACTCATTAGATATTAATCATCAGTTTAGTGACTCGTTGCAAATGGATGCTGGTGTTGGTTATTCAAAGTCAGAACAAGTTCCTAATAACTCTGTGTATGTTGGTATGCAAAACTATGGGAATATTAATGCATGGATCATTAATAATGTCTCACCAGAAGACGTTGAACCTGTTGGCTACGACTGTACGCTAAGTAGCCAATGTCAGTTGGTATCTGGAAGTGGTGAAATTGATTATGGCGAAAACAATACATTTGGTGATCCACTCAATGTATGGGATAACTATGGCACGACAGGGTTTAACCCTGATGATTTAAGTGCGCAACATTTGAATTATATGAGTCGTACGTTAAATACAGTAGAAGATGAGCAAAAATCGCTATTTGTTGACTTTGATTATGCACTTGATTCAAATAACTTCCGTTCAATTGAGTTTGGCGCGAAATGGTCTAACCGGACTAAGTACGTAGATGCGCAACAGGGTACATTTAACACAGTGGGCGAAGGTGTTGTTGTGTTAAACCCTTATACAGGACAACCAACCGTATTAGGCAGTGGTTTACGTGATATATCAGGCGATATGGTGACAAGTGGTGACGAATTCCCAGTCGATGACTTTATGGCTGGCCTTGGTTACGGTCGCGATAGCATTACTGATGGTTGGTCTAGTTTTTCTGCATTTAAAGCTTTTGAGGTCGCTCAAGGTAGTTCAGAGGTTGCGTTTGATATTAATGATTCAAATACACGTAATACGGAACTTGATAATTTAGCTTTATACACTAAGTTAAATTTCGAAGTAATGGATGGTAAAATTACTGGTGATGTTGGTGTTCGTTATGTAAAAACAACAGTTGAAGTACAAGGTTCATCCGGCGTGCAATTTGCTTATGACCCTTCAAATGCGGCACGTTTAATGGACCCATTCAAGCTTGAGGAGTTACGTGATACTAGCTTACCATTATGTGAGGCAACGCGTTTTTACGGAACTAATTATGACGAAGAAGCGCGTTGGTCACGCGTTGATGGTTTAGGTTACGATACTGTTGGGACTAATGATAAAACAGATGATGTTGCTATTGCAGATCAAGGTGCGTGTCATGATCCAAATGCTATTCAAGGCAATCCTAATGAATCAGAGTGGTGGTTATGGCGTCATTCAGATGTCTCAACTGAAAAAAATTATGTATACGGCGAGCGTAAGTTTGATGAAAACGGTAACTTGTTACCAACAGAAGATCGCAGTGTTCGCACATTTGCTGTAACAGATGAACATGAATATGATCTGTTTTTGCCAAGCTTAAATATCAATTATCTGCATGATGAAGATACAATTATCCGATTTGCTGCATCTAAAACTATGGCGCGCCCACAAATAGACTCTCTACGTCCTGGCTTTAAAGTAAGTGAGACACAATGGGGTGGAGAAAACAGGAATAATTCTATTACACTGACTAACCCGAAATTAGATCCACTTGAATCATTTAATCTTGATTTATCGTATGAGTGGTATTTCAATAAGTCAGGTTTATTAGCTGCGACACTGTTTTACAAAGATATGACTAACTTTGAAGAGTCTGAAACAATCGTGACTTATATGGATGACCTACGTGACGTAGGACTCACAGAAGGCGAATCATATGATCCAAGTGACTTAGTACTTATTGCAGGACAAGATAGCTTAGAAGCCTGTATGCCTAAGCGCTTCCAAGGCGGCGAAGACTACTTAAAAGACTGGATGTACTCAGGTGATTTAGAGCAAATGTGTGCTAAATTTAATACTACCCGTATTAAAAATGGTAAAGGTGCATCAATTAAAGGCCTTGAATTACAGTACATGCAAACCTACGACAATTTACCTGGTATTTGGTCTGGTTTAGGTCTGCAGGCTAACTACACGTACCAAGATAGTGAATATGATCAAGAAGTCTCTTCTATTGATAGCAGCGTTAAAGTACCTTCGCTTGCGGTGGCTTATACACCTGAACATAGTTATAACTTGACTGGTTTTTGGGAGAAAAATGGTCACCAATTACGCCTATCTTATCAAGGTACAACGGATCAATTAGTGCAACGCTCTTGGGAGAATGGTTCGCTTTGGGAAGAAGGTCGTCAAACACTCGATTTCTCCGCTACTTATCAAGTAACAGATATGATGTCTATATCATTCCAAGTTGCTAACTTAACAGATGAAGGAGTACGCCAGTACTTCACTAGCAGGTTTCTTGAAGCAGGCGGTGTGACCTTTAATGAAGGTAGCCCATTAGAAGGTGATGCAACGAAGTCACGTACGGTTTATCAATATCATACCGGACGTACATTTAGACTTAATACCCGTATTAATTTCTAAACCTTTATCCACTAAAAAGCCCGCAGCGTTGCGTAATGCCAGTCAGTTAAGCTGACTGGCGTTTTTTTTCTTGTTATATGGGTATTTAGAGGGTTTGGGTTTTATCCACCTTTTATAGCACCTATCTTCGCGCCGCCTTGGTAATTTAAAGTAACCTAACTGCTCTATTAATAGCGCGTAGTGCTTTGGAATATTCCCCGGTGATGTCAGTGGTATCGTTGCAAAATATTGGGTAACTGCCATTGAACAACTCGCAAAACTAAGTTGATTTGGTAGTACACTATCAAGCTTACTCGCAGCCTCTGTCATCGCTTGTCTTATGAGGTTATATGCGAGTAATATCCCCCACAATTCTTGCTCTATCATATCGGGCCGTTTGCTTCTCAAGGTATATTTACTGTTCAATAGTATTTCCCTAAAGCCCAGCTCTATTTCCCAGCGATAACAATATAATTCAACCATTTCCTCATTTGGAAAGCGCATTGGGTCAATCATAGACGTCAAAATGCGATAGGTTTTTCCTTTAATTGTTTTTGTAACTAAGCGTGCCTCAACATAAGTAGGTAAGTCAGTGAATTTCTTTCTAGATTGCGGGGTAGACGTCAGTCGTATCTGTAAGTCATTAGGGCTTATTTTCTTTATCACTTCAAATTGAAGGTCTTTGCGGGCAGGTATCATCCAGTGCCTTTGTTTTCCTGCTTTTTGCCAGCGATTCAGTAGCCCAAGGGAATAATACCCTTTATCAAATATCGTTAACGAGTTATCTGGTGTTTGCTCAATGAGCTGCTCAGCTAATCGCATTTCACTCGTTCTATAATCAGAAAATGCACTGTTGATGAGTTGGTGGCTGGTGACTTCCATATGGCAGACCATACGTATTTTAGGAAAGATATTTTCACTGTGCCCATTGCTTTGGGCTTTAAATATTTCATGATTTTCAGGTGTGTCTGTTGTCCGCCAAACAACACCATCGACAGCGAGTAAATTGAGCCCCACCCATGTTTCAAACTTATCGCTTTGATAACTTTGCTTTGCCATTGCTAAGAATACTTGCTTAACAGCTTCGGAGCCTAGGCGTTGCCTTGCTTGTACTATTGCGCAGGGTGCTAATAAAGGTTTTTTATCAGGTAACATAATGTCCATTTGAGTTGCTATATCCCAAACCGAACGTTGCCTAAATAAGCTCATGCCAATGATTGACCATAATACAGCTACTAAAGGGAGGCGGCGCTTTCTAACAGTTGCTACGCCAGCTTGTTGAAAAGCGTGTTCGATTAATTCTGGGGAGAGTATTTCAGCATACTTTTCAAATGTGTGAAACGTGTTGCATGCATCGAGAGTGGAAGCTAATTCATGAGCAAGTTGCATAAAAAAATCCTATGACCTGTGATCATAGGATTTTGATCTCATTTTACCGTTCGTCAAGCTTTTTCTTCCTTAACTGATCGGCATTACGCAGCGTTGCGGGCTTTTTTGTATAAGCACAACAAAGCTTCTATATACCGTGTTGACGAATGCAGGGCTATGAATTAGCTGGCTGACTACTATTGCGTTAGGCTAAAGCGCTGCAAATTTACGCCACGTTCGATTCTAATATCAATTTAGTAAAATTGATGCGTTAAGCCTTTTAAATAAGCGCCACATGGCTTCTTTGTTACAAACTTCTTAAAACCAATTTGCACAATGAAATATGAATGAGGGTAAATGAGAAGACAAAGCTTCGTGAATCGAGTTACGAATATATCTAGCCTTTTGCCACCTCCTGTGCAGCGCAGTGGCTCAAAGCCTATTTGTGGATGATTTCTTAAAACCTTGTTGCATTGAGAGAAGGCTGAAATGTGAATCAGGGGAGTTTCAATGAAACAGCCAAATAAAGAGCCGGTTAACTATGTGTAACCGAAGCAGATTACTTAAAAAGCTCCCAAGACTAGAACCGTTGAGTTAGTGTGTGATTGATCCTATATCAATTAAACGGTCTGCGGGTTGATTACGCAATACTTGATTGCTGCCATCACGCCAAGTGACACTAATCTCCTTGATGTTAGTATCATTACCTAAGCCAAAATGGGCAATATTCATTAAGCTTTGTGAGTGGCTTGCACTGTGTGAACCCACAACTTGATATTGCGTTGCTTGCTCTGTACGTATTTGAACTTTTGCACCCAATGGATCAATATCTGTTTGTGAATACCCAACGCGTACTAAGCTAAAGTGTTTATCAGCCATGGGCGTGGTGTTTTTATATAAGTGCCAACTGCCGTTGTCATCATCACCGCTTAACAGATCGAGTTTACCGTCATGGTTATAATCAAATGCAGCGCCCATATCGCCATGAGAGTCTTGATTTAACTCGCTGGTGGCTGAGTTTAATAACTGGCTAGTAAAGTGGTTATTGCCTTGGTTAATTAATAAAAGATCGGCAACCCGCTGCTTTAAATGACCAAATCGATAAACAACAAAGTCGACTAATGTATCGTTATTAAAATCACCCGGCACAACTCCCCAGTTATTATCAATGGTTTCAGTTGGCAATTGCGACGATATATCAACGAAACGGCCGTTGTCGTTACGCAGTAAAATATCGTTCAATGCAAGATTTTGCGGTGCCCATGGTGTTTTATAATCTAAGACATTTTTAAATGAAGCACGTACATCCCAGGCTAAGTCATCGGTTAAGTGCCATTCCACACGCCATTGATTATTGCCTAAATAACCAATGTACCAACCGGTGTTAGTAATAGACTTGGCAAAACCTTGTGCTTGCTCTGGATTAATCTCGTATTCATCTGATGGCGTTGAAATTTGAATTTGTTGTTCACCTAAATATACGGGCATTGCCGCCATTTTTTTTCCGCGGGGAAAATGATAAAAATCACTTAAAATCAAATTTCCTTGTGTGGTGAGGCTTAGTCCGTCATGACTTTCATTACCTTCGTCTCTCAAGTCTAAACGTTTTAGTTCGTTATTATAGGAAATACTATTATTTGCAATGCTGTAATGCAGCTTACCTCTGGCTAGGTAGTAGTCCATATCGCCATCGTTATCGATATCTGCATGCGCTAGAGTCAAAGTGCCTGTTGTTTCAAGCCCTTTAGGTAATATTTGAGACGTTACATCGGTGAAGGTAAAGTCATTATTTCCTTGTAGAACAATCAAAGGGCTATAGCCATTAAAACCGACAATATCCGGAATATTATCGTTGTTAAAATCAGTGACTAACACACGTTCACTATTTAAGTTTTCAAATACGGGGGAGGGGTGATATTCAAATGTGCCGTTACCGTTATTCGCAAACAAAATATTACGCGGAGTATTCTCAGTCACCATTTTCTCAGCGTTAACTTGCATAAAGTCCAAGTCGCCATCGTTATCAAGGTCAACCCAACGCACCGAGCGGCCACGTGCGCCCATTTTTGATAAACCAGCTTCAACCGTATTATCTTCAAATTTGCCATTATTGTTTTTAAGTAATCGTTGTGGTTGAGGCGTGGTTCCATTTCCGCCTCCTAGGGCAATAAGTACGTCGAGATCACCATCGTTGTCGTAATCACCGGCCGACATCCCATGAAGATCTGCTCGTGGAAAAATATCATCTTGTAGTGTGTATGTGTTATCGCCATTTGCAATAAACAACCGAATAGCAGTGGTGTCGTGATTTGTTAGTAGTAGGTCATAATGACCATCACTGTTTATATCTGCAATTGTAGGACCGCCATACTTCCAATTTTTTTGTGTTATTAAACCTGCTTGTTCAGATACGTCAGAAAAGACTACGTTGTTATTTGTTTTAATACTGGGCGTGTGTGTTTGTATGTTTTGACTGCATCCCGCTAAGTTTAGAGCGCTGATAATCACTACGCTAAGCGCGGATTTTTTATTTTTAATCATTATTGTCCCTCTTTATATTGTGTTAATTGTTAACAATATGGGCTGGTATTAAAACATACAAGTAAATTTTAGTAACTATTCTTAATGCTTTTTAACGTATTGGCTTTTGCGATCTAAAGTTACATTAAATTTTGATAGTGGCTTTACATACAACATATCTAGGTGTAGATTGTTAACAATAAACATATAAAAGTATGTAAATACGTTTTTATATTCCTCGTATCAGCGTTGTTTTTAATGATGCATTACTGGGCCAGTATTTAATTAAACATTATTGAAGGTATAAAAAATATGCAAGCTGCACAATATATAGGTAATAAGTCATTTAATGTTGTTGAAGGCACATCAGTTAAGCCTCAAGCAGGCGAAGTTAGGCTAAGTGTTGGATACGTTGGAATTTGTGGTACAGATATGCACATATACCACGGCGTAATGGATCAACGTGTGTCTATTCCGCAAACAATTGGCCATGAAATATCAGGTGTTGTTGCAGAAATAGGTGAAGGAGTAGAAGGCTTTGCTGTAGGCGAAAACGTGGTAGTACGTCCATTAGATTGGTGTGGTGATTGTCCTACGTGTAATGCAGGGCATACGCATATTTGTCAAAACTTAAAGTTTATGGGAATAGATACGCCAGGAGCCTTTCAGTCAAGCTGGACAGTTAAAGCGCGTACTTTGCATAAATTACCAGCAGGTGTTGACTTAAAACAAGGCGCATTAATAGAGCCGTTATCGGTTGCGTGCCATGATGTACGACGCTCCCGCTTACAAGCGGGTGAGAAAGTGGTTGTACTTGGTGGCGGGCCAATTGGGCAATTAGTTGCTGCGGTTGCTAAAAGTGTTGGTGCAGAAGTACTCGTGTCTGAGCCTAACGAAAGCCGCCGTGCTTTTGCCGATGAGCTAGGTGTTAAATCGGTTAATCCCATTGAAGAAGATTTAGCAGCCTATGTAGATAGCTGGACGCAAACAAAAGGCGCAGACGTAGTTTTTGAAGTATCTGGCGTTAAACCTGCAATTGAGGCTATGACACAAATAGTTGGACGACGTGGTCGTATTGTAATGGTGGCTATTCATAGTACAAAACCAGAAATAGACTTATTTAAGTTTTTTTGGAAAGAGCTAGAGTTGTTAGGGGCGCGTGTATACGAAGCGGCAGACTTTGATTGGGCAATAGAGTTAATTTCATCGGGCCAAATAGATCTTAAACCTTTTATTAGTTCGGTTAGTTCGTTAACTGATATTGGTAGTGCATTTGCGAGTATGGATGGAAATCCAGAAGGCATGAAAGCGCTTGTTGAATGTAATCCACAAGAATAAAAAATTATAAAGGTTTTAAAATGAATAATATGTTAGAAAAATTTAGCTTAGAAGGCAAAGTAGCCCTTGTTACAGGTTGTAAGCGCGGTATTGGTAAAGGTATTGCACTAGGTTTAGCACAGGCTGGCGCTGATATTATTGGTGTGTCTGCAAGCTTAGAGCTTGAAGGCTCAGAAGTAGAAAAAGAAGTTAAAGCCCTTGGCCGAAACTTTAAGGCCTATCAATGTGATTTTAGCGATCGTGATGCGCTTTATTCTTTTATTAAAGATGTTAAAAGCGATTTTCCTAAAATTGATATTTTAGTCAATAATGCAGGTACAATCTTGCGTGCTCCAGCGGCTGAGCATGGTGATGATTTATGGGATAAAGTGATTGAAGTTAACTTAAATGCTCAATTTATTTTAAGCCGCGAAATAGGCAAACAAATGATAGAACATGGCGAGGGTAAAGTTATTTTTACAGCTTCTTTGCTTACCTTTCAAGGTGGTATTACAGTACCAGGTTATGCAGCGAGTAAAGGCGCAATTGGCCAATTGGTTATGGCGCTTTCTAACGAATGGGCAGGTAAAGGCATTAATGTAAATGCGATTGCGCCAGGTTACATTGATACCGATAATACTGAAGCATTACGTAATGACGAGCAGCGAAGTGCAGCTATATTAGGTCGTATTCCACAAGGCCGATGGGGAAACCCTGATGACTTTAAAGGGCCTGCTGTATTTTTAGCATCTGAAGCGGCTAGTTATGTAAATGGCGCTATTTTATTGGTTGATGGCGGATGGATGGGGAGATAGTTCGATGAACTTCCATAATAATGTAAATTTTATAAACGGTGAATATGTTGCGTCTAAAGCAAGCGGCATCATTGAAATACTAAGCCCCTCTACGGGTAAAAAAATTGGTGAAATACCAAAAGGCTGTGCAGACGATGCACAATTTGCGCTTGAATCTGCGCAAGCTGGTCAAAAAAAATGGGCTAAATTAACAGCCAGAACACGCCAAAACATATTGCGGGAATTTGCTAATAAAATTCGTGAAAACAAAAATACGCTTGCACCAATGCTGGTGGCAGAGCAAGGCAAATTGTTATCAGTTGCTGAGATGGAAGTGGATGTAACTGCTACATTTATTGATTACGCATGCGACCATGCGTTAACAATTGAAGGCGATATTTTACCTTCAGACAATGATGACGAAAAAATATATATTCATAAAGTGCCACGTGGCGTAGTTGTGGGCATTACTGCGTGGAATTTTCCGCTGGCATTGGCTGGTCGTAAAATTGGACCTGCGTTAATTACAGGTAACTCTATTGTACTAAAACCAACCCAAGAAACGCCTTTAGCAACTACCGAGCTTGGCCGTTTAGCAAACGATGCAGGCATTCCAGTAGGTGTGTTAAACGTGATAAATGGCTCAGGCTCTGTTGTTGGGCAAGCATTGTGTGAAAGTCCAATAACTAAAATGATCACCATGACAGGCTCTACTGCGGCAGGTAAGCAAATTTATAAAACTAGCGCAGAATACATGACACCTGTAATGCTTGAACTTGGTGGTAAAGCACCAATGGCTGTAATGGCCGATGCTGATCTTGATCAAGCTGTTGAAGGCGCACTTTGGGGACGCTTTGCTAACTGTGGCCAAGTATGTACTTGTGTTGAGCGTTTATATGTTCAAGAGTCTATTTACGATGCGTTTATGGCTAAATTTATACCCGCTGTAAAAGCACTGCGTGTTGGGGATCCTATGAACCCAGATACACAAATGGGGCCTAAGTGCAATCAACGTGAAATAGATAATATTGACCACATTGTTCAACAAAGTATTAAGCAAGGTGCAAGCATTGCCACTGGTGGTAAAGTGGCATCTGTTGCAGGTTTTGAAGGCGGCTGCTGGTACGAACCAACGTTACTTGTAGACGTTAAGCAAGATAACATTGCGGTGCACGAAGAAACTTTTGGTCCAGTACTCCCTATTGTAAAAGTTAAAGATATGGACCAAGCAATACAGTACTGTAACGACAGTATTTATGGCTTAAGCGCATATATATTCACTCAAAACTTTTTTGATATTAATAAAGCCATTAACGAATTAGAAGTGGGTGAGGTATATATTAACCGCGGTATGGGTGAGCAGCATCAAGGTTTTCATAACGGCTGGAAACAAAGTGGCTTTGGCGGTGAAGACGGTAAGTTTGGTTTAGAGCAATATCTTGAAAAGAAAACCGTTTACTTAAAAGAAAAATAATATGATAAAACAACAATCTCCCTGGGTAGCTGATTTATAAATAACAAAGCCGATAATTATCGGCTTTTTTTTGCTCATAAATTATTTTATATTTATGCTTATATCACCATTAGGTTTACAGCAGCACAGCTGTATTTCTCCCTCGCGTACAAACGCAAGAGCCTCTTCGTTAGATTGTGAGTCCAGTTATAATGGTTTAACACTTGGGTACTATTTTATACACCTTATAAATACTGCTTATTACTAATAGTTTACTTTATTGTATATGCTAAAGACTCAGCTTGTTACTCTTTGCATCATATCTTGATTGGCTGCTTTTTAAATAAAGGGTGTATTACTGGGGTTAATTCTTCTAAATATGCGTTCACAACTTATGTAATAAACGCATTAAACTTTCAAGCATCAACAGGTGCAGCCATATCTCGTATATAGATGTTTAATTATTAACTTTGAGCTTATTATGTAACCAATCTAAATGCTTAGTAGGTGGGCTTTGTGTATGTATTTCGAGGTAGCTGTAAGGAGGGTGTACAAACTGAGCGTTTTGTTTATGTGGCGCACTGGCATTTAGATAGAAAATTTTTACCGTCTGCATTTACATATTTATAAGTAGGTCTTGTTTTGAAAGTCTTTTATTTTATGGTACGCAAATAAGCTCATAGATTTATCTTGACAGTTTAATAATTTACCAGACCAGTTATTTACACATTTATATTCAAATATTAGCATTCAAGTTTCACAGCTAAGAAGAATACAGCATGAGTAAGAGCCGCTGTAAACCTTAATATCGTGTAAAGAGTGGATTAGGACGTCAGTTTTTTTCAGCTGCTTTTTTGTATTTGAAATAGCTTATTAAATAAACTGCGATTGGAATCGTTGGGCTTAAAAATATATGAGGGTGAAAATATGTACCATGTTCATCATATAGAAACAAATATAACACGACCGCGAACGTTGAAGGTAAGGGGAAGATGATTGCACCGTGCCCAACAGCAGCAAATAGAGTCCACGAGAAAACACTTGGCCAAAGCACTGCTCTGATGTAAGCACCTTTATTAGTCGCTTTAGCTTTTTTAGCGTAATTACGTGAAACAAAATAAGATATTAACGTTGGAAACAAAGTTAAAATGATACTCAGCAGTATAAGCATAGTGATTCAATTCCTTTTGATATTATTTGCATAACCCAGTTTTCACAATGTGTTAATTGGTTTGAGTTAATACCGTTTTAAAAGCAGCAATTTGCTTAATTTCATCAGCTGTTAATGCTTGATATAACCTAGGATAGGACCAACCATAGCCCCATCTGAAAGTCGATGGTATATAAGGGCTGCCACCAAATCGAACTCCAGCAAGCATAAGGTTCGCTATACTCGTTTCACCGGCTTCAATAACACACTGTTGCAAGGCTTTATCTGCTTCTAAGCGTTGCCAATAAGTGCCACCTTGCCAGTAGGCGTAGTCGTGCTCTTTACAACATGCAAGCCACAACTTTTTATCTTTTGTGGTGCCATCCGGAAAAGCACTGCAGCCATCTGATGTGAACGGTTTTATATTTTCAGCATTTGCTATATTACTTAATATGACCAGTAAGACAATGGGACTGAAACGCATTATTTTCATGCGAAAGAGTGTATTAGTAAAATTATACATGATTTTAAGTGTTACTATTTTAGTTACAAATAATAACACTTTAAAAAGTATAAGAAAGGTTTTTACTGTTTATAGACCGGTTATGCTTATATGATAATTTTGATTGAGAGCTTTTTGTTTAGATACTCTATGCATTCTATTTTCTTCGCTAGTTGCGAGGTGTTTATACTAAAAGTGCTGGTTAAAAAATTTACTACAATATTAGATTAAGGTTTACACATGGTGTGTTGCATTTCTACTTTAGGAGAGGAGCTGTGTTAGAACAAATAGAAAATTGGATTGACGCTACAAATTTAAAATACAGTAGTCAAAAAGTGAGTTGTGATAAATTCAGTAACGAATTTTATGGGTTTTATCCCACCGAGTTTTTAAAAAACGCATATTACGTTGTCGTAGACCAAATACCAAAGCCAGACTTTGCGAGTTTACGAGAAGTGGGCCTAGGTGATTTTGTCGATACGGACGCGGCGGGTATAACGTATAAAAATACTTATTATATACTTCCCCACGTCGCTACTAATTTAAGGGTTCATTTTCATGAACTTGTTCATGTTGCGCAGTGGCTTGAGCTAGGCGCCGACGCATTTATGCTTCGTTACATAAGTGAAATTCAGCAGTGTGGTTATCATAACGCACCACTTGAGTTAATGGCTTATGGGCTTGATGCGCATTTTACTAATGCAGGAAAGGGAATTAACATCCCAAAACATGTCGCTAAGACACTATGAGCAAACAGTTTTAAAAGGACGTTATATGACTCGGTATCATCTATTTTTATTTACACTTATATCTTTTACTAGTGGTGCTAATACGTTTGATGAAGACATAGCCGACGCTTTAATTGATAGAACAACTCACAATATTACCTATAATGGTGCTTATTATTCGATTGCCTACCCAGGCGGCGATGTGCCTAGTAATATTGGGGTGTGTACAGATGTAATTATTCGCGCTTACCGCCAACTTGGTGTCGATTTACAAAAAAATGTACACGAAGATATGCAAGTACACTTCACCCAATACCCGTCAAAGCGAATATGGGGGTTATCAAAACCAGATAAAAATATAGACCATCGCCGTGTTCCAAACCTTCAAGTGTATTTTCAAAAACATGGTGCTGTGTTAGCTAAATCTACAAACCCTAAGGATTACAATGTAGGGGATATAGTTACCTGGATGTTACCCGGTAATTTACCGCATATTGGTATGGTTGTTAGTGAAAGCTCAGGTGAAGGCGATAACCCACTAATTGTACACAATATTGGTCGAGGGCCTGAAAAAAGCGATATGTTATTTGCCTACCCAATCACCGGGCATTACCGCTACGCAAGCGAGCATTTTATTACTAACAATTAAAGCGCTTTATTTTATATTTATGCTTATATCACCACTAGGTTTACAGCAACAGAGGAGTATTTCTCCCTCGCGCACAAACGCCAGTGGCTCTTCGTTATATTCCACGTTACCAGAAACTAATGTTGCTCGACAGGCACCGCAATAGCCTTCGCGGCATTGATACGCTACGTCTATTTTTTGGGATTCTAAGCACTGTAAAACTGAAGGGCAGCCAGTGGTAAATTCTATACACTGGCTGTTATCTGCAAGCGTTATGCTTGCAGTGGGTTTGTCACTCATTATAAATCAAAGTCACCAAATTCTGAGGCATCTACTTGTGAATCAATTTGACCAACAAGGTACGAACTAATTTCAGCTTCTTGTGGTGCTACTTGCACGTTGTCTGATACAAGCCATGAGTTAATCCATGGTATAGGGTTGCTGTTGTTATCAAACTGAGCAGGTAGGCCAATAGCGGTCATACGTGCATTAGTAATGTATTCAACATACTGACATAAAATGTGTTTGTTTAAACCAATCATAGAGCCATCTTTGAATAAGTACTCTGCCCATTCTTTTTCTTGCTCTGCGGCTTCTACAAACATTTTAATAGCTTCTTCACGACACTGCGCAGCAACAATCGCCATTTCTGGGTCGTCTTTACCATCTTGCATAATATTTAAAATATGCTGAGTACCCGAAAGGTGAAGTGCTTCATCACGTGCGATTAGCTTGATGATTTTAGCGTTACCTTCCATTAATTCACGTTCAGCAAACGCAAACGAACATGCAAAGCTAACGTAAAAACGAATTGCTTCAAGAATGTTTACCGACATCATAGCAAGGTAAAGTTTCTTTTTAAGTTCGAATAAATTAACAATAACTGTTTTACCGTTAATCTCGTGTTTGCCTTCGCCGTATAGGTTGTAAAGCGATACAGAATTAATTAAATCATCGTAGTACGTTGTTACCGCGTCAGCACGCTCGCTGATTTTGTCATTACTCACAATATCATCAAAAATAAGCTCTGGTGATTGCGTTACGTTACGAATGATGTGCGTGTATGAGCGGCTGTGAATTGTTTCACTAAATGCCCATGTTTCTATCCACGTTTCTAATTCTGGAATAGATACAATAGGAAGTAGGGCAACGTTAGGCGATCGCCCTTGAACACTATCAAGCAATGTTTGATATTTTAAGTTACTTAAAAATATGTGCTTTTCGTGATCTGGTAATGCTTGGAAATCTAAACGGTCTTTACTTACATCTACTTCCTCAGGACGCCAAAAGAAAGACAGTTGCTTTTCAATCAACTTTTCGAAAATAGGGTATTTTTGTTGATCGTAACGCGATACGTTTACAGTTTGGCCAAAAAACATTGGCTCTTGCATTTGGTTATTATGATTACGGCTAAAAGTAGTATAAGACATGTTTATCACTCAAAAAACTATCAGAACAAAGCGGGCTAAATGCCCGCTTAAAATTAAAATCAGCAACTATATTTTACACGCGCCGCCTGCACAATCGTCATCTTCGACTTCTGGCGTGTCGTCTTGTGCATCAGATGCACCATCGCGCGTATTATGGTAGTACAAGGTTTTAACACCTAATTTGTAGGCGCCTAGTAAGTCTTTTAATAAGACCTTCATAGGTACTTTACCACCTTCGAATTTGTTTGGATCATAATTAGTATTGGCCGAGATAGTTTGGTCAATAAATTTTTGCATTATGCCTACAAGTTGCAAGTAACCATCGTTTGATGGAATATCCCACAATAGCTCGTAATTATCTTTCAAACGTTCGTACTCAGGTACTACTTGCTTCAAAATGCCGTCTTTACTTGCTTTAACGCTAATGTGACCACGTGGTGGCTCAATACCGTTAGTTGCGTTAGAAATTTGCGACGATGTTTCTGATGGCATTAACGCACTTAGTGTTGAGTTACGCATACCGTGCTCTTGAATGCTCGCACGTAGTGAATCCCAATCTAGGTGAAGAGGTTCATCACAAATTTTGTCTAGGTCACGTTTGTACGTATCTGTTGGCATAATACCTTGAGAGTACGTTGTTTCGTTAAACTTAGGACATGCACCACGTTCTTTAGCAAGCTCATTAGACGCTTTCATTAAGTAATATTGAATAGCTTCAAATGTTTTGTGAGTTAGTGCATTTGCGCTGCCGTCTGAGTAACGCTTACCGTTTTTAGCTAAGTAGTATGCGTAGTTGATTACACCTATTCCTAACGTACGACGACCCATCGTGGCATTACGTGCAGCCGGTACTGGGTAGTCTTGGAAATCAAGTAAGTTATCAAGTGCACGTACTGCAAGCTCAGCGAGTTCTTCAAGCTCATCAAGTGACTCAATGGCACCTAAGTTAAACGCAGACAGTGTACAAAGAGCAATTTCGCCTTCTTCGTCGTTCACGTTATTTAATGGCTTAGTTGGCAATGCAATTTCTAAACATAAGTTAGATTGGCGAATTGGCGCCACTTTTGAAATAAACGGGCTATGCGTATTACAGTGATCCACATTTTGTAAGTAAATACGACCTGTGCTCGCACGCTCTTGAGCAAACATTGAGAAAAGCTCAATTGCTTTAATACGCTTTTTACGAATTGAGTCGTCTTGCTCGTATTTAATGTATAACGCGTCAAACTCGTCTTGGTCTTCAAAGAAGGCGTCGTAAAGACCTGGTACGTCTGATGGGCTAAATAACGTAATGTAGTCGTCTTTAATTAAACGAGAATACATTAATTTATTAAACTGTACGCCGTAATCTAAGTGACGAACACGGTTGTCATCTACACCACGGTTATTTTTAAGTACGAGTAGGTTTTCTACTTCTAAGTGCCAAAGCGGGTAGAACAATGTTGCTGCGCCGCCGCGTACACCGCCTTGTGAACAGCTTTTAACTGCTGTTTGAAAGTGCTTGTAAAATGGAATACAACCGGTGTGATATGCTTCGCCGTTACGAATATGGCTACCTAGAGCACGAATACGACCTGCGTTAATACCAATACCCGCACGCTGAGAAACGTATTTTACAATAGCTGACGACGTTGCATTGATTGAATCAAGGCTGTCGCCACATTCAATAAGTACACAAGAGCTAAATTGACGAGTAGGCGTACGTACACCCGACATAATAGGCGTAGGCAATGATATTTTGAACATTGATACCGCATCGTAAAAACGTTTGATGTAATCAGTACGTGTTTCACGTGGGTAGTCAGAGAACAAGCTCGCGGCCACTAAAATATATAAAAACTGTGCACTTTCGTAAATTTCACCCGATACACGGTTTTGAACTAAGTATTTACCTTCAAGCTGTTTTACTGCTGCGTAGCTAAAGTTAAGATCGCGAGAATGATCTAGGTATGCATCTAACTCGTCAAGCTCTTGCTCTGTGTAATCTACAAGTAAATGAGCGTCGTAGCGTTTGTCTTCAACCATTTTTGTTACGTGGTCAAATAAACGTGGTGGCTCAAACTGGCCATACGCTTTTTTACGTAAATGGAACACGGCTAAACGTGCCGCTAAGTACTGGTAATCAGGCGATTCTTTTGAAATCTGATCTGCAGCTGCTTTAATAATGGTTTCGTGAATATCTTTAGTACGAATACCGTCGTAAAACTGAATGTGTGATTTTAATTCAACTTGCGAAACCGATACGTTTTTTAAACCTTCGGCGGCCCATTCAATAACGCGATGGATCTTATCCAGATCAAGAGGCTCTTTACGCCCGTCACGCTTGCTTACAGATAACTGTTGGTTCATTTGCCTGTATTCCTTGGGGATTATGTATTTTGACCAATGCCTTATACCTTGCAATAGCAAGGTACATACTCATTTATTATAAGTTTCACCGTATTGGCGAATTTAATTGAATAACATTTGGCCACAATATCTGGTGTTGTTCAATTTAGAGATCACAAGATAGTGTGGTCTGAGTTGTTTTGCAAGGGACATAATTGCCCCTGTTTGTGGATAACTTTGGGATAACGTAATTGTGTTAGTAGACACTCACCTTCGAACAATCATTTAAGTTGAAATATGTAAAAATCAACTAATGATCTGCTAAATTTACGCAATTTGAAAATAAATTTCGACTGGTTTTTTTATCATCAAGCTTTGCGTAAAAACTAACACAATCACAATATATAGTGTTTAATAATTAACATGGCACTATATATGGCTTTAACGACCTATCTAAGTTAATTGTATAATGTTCCTGATCCAATGCTTTCAAAAATAAAAAGCATAATTAGAGGTAAGAAATAGAAATGGGCTAAAAGATAGCCCATTTAAGTTTAAGCAAAGAGCATGCTGCTCAGTGTAATAATTTTAAAAATACCTATTACCACACTCTCTGAAATTTCTATAGATAAACTGAACTTCAATTTTAGTTATCCTAAATCTGAGTTTAGTCACTTGCCGATAATATAAGAATAAGATACGCTCAAACTTCCAAACTTGGACGCTTTCCTAATTCCTAAAATATTAGCAAGTGTCTTTACTAGCATCATATTCATTAACTTTGAATATGATGCTAGTCCCTCCACTCAGTTGAAATATCGATCCCATCAAAGTGTTAAGAAAACTTTAATGTGGTCTGAGTTGTTTTGCAAGGGACATACTTTCCCCTGTTTGTGGATAACTTTGGGATAATGTAATTGTGTTAGTAGACGCTCACACTTAAATGACAATTAAACTATGAGCGTTTAAAAAGTAAACTAATGTTCTGCTTAATTTACGCATCTTGAAAATAAATTTCGACTGGTTTTTTTATCATCAAGCTTTGCGTAAAAACTAACGCAATCACAGTATATAGTGTTTAATAATTAACATGGCACTATATATGGTTGAATCCATCAATCGGACTTTGCCAGTTAAAGTTGGCATTCCAGCTAACAGCTTCGTCAATGCTAGGTACATAGCCCCAAAGTGCTGTGGCGGTATGCATACCTGCAGCTTTGCCTGCTTGAATGTCACGCTGTGCATCGCCAATGTACAAGCAGCGTTTGGGGTCTACCCCCATCAGTTTTGCACTATGTATAAGTGGTAAAGGCGAGGGTTTAGCCTCAGCTAAAGTATCGCCACTGATCACAACACTTGCATCTTTTAAAGCGGGAATAGCAGCCACTAAAGGATCAGTTAAAAAACCGGGTTTGTTAGTCATGATCCCCCATTTGATCTTTTTATGCGAAAGCGCAATAAGTAGTGATTCTATACCAGAAAAACAAACGGTTTGATTTGCTATGTTTGCAGCATACTCATCAACAAGCTGTTTAATAAGTGTGCTTTGTGCTTGCTCAGGCCATAACGCTTTAAAACCAGCTTCTAATAATGCACCTGCACCGTTAGAGGCAGCAGGGCGATAAACATCGCTGGTTACTTCATCTACGCCTTGCGAGCGAAGTACAGCATTCAAAGCTGCGCCTAAATCATCTGCGGTATCAAGAAGCGTACCGTCTAAGTCAAATAAAAACGCATCGTAATTTACAAGTGAAGTGGGGGTTTGAGAGCCAGCCATTAAGCTAACTTCTCAAAATGAAGTATGTAATTAACGCTTACATCTGTATTTAGTGTGTATTGCTTTGAAAACGGGTTATAAGTTAATCCAGCACTTGCACGCACTTTTAATCCAGCTTGCTCTGCCCATGCGATTAATTGCGCAGGCTTAATAAACTTTTTATGGTCGTGCGTACCTTCTGGTACCATTTTTAGCAGCTTTTCTGCGCCAACAATGGCATACAAATAAGACTTAGGGGTTTTATTAAGGGTAGAGAAAAAAACGTCTGCGCCTGGCTTAGCAAGGTCTGCTACAGCATGAATGATAGAGGCAGGGTCGGGCACGTGCTCTAACATTTCCATACAGGTTATAACGTCGAAGCGTTCAGGATGCTGTGACGCAAATTCTTCGGCAGGTACTTTTATGTAATCTACATTTACACCTGTTTCTAAACTGTGTAATTTAGCAATAGTTAAGGGCTCTTGCCCCATGTCTATGCCTGTTACGTTTGCCCCCATACGTGCCATACTTTCGCTGAGTATACCGCCACCGCAACCTACGTCGAGTGTTTCTTTGTCGAATAGGCCTCGAGTTTTATTAGCTATAAAGTCTAATCGTAATGGGTTAATTTCGTGAAGAGGTTTAAACTCTCCGTCTTGGTCCCACCAACGCTCTGCGATGGCTTCAAATTTTGCTATTTCTGCGTGATCTACATTTTGATGTTCGGTCATAAAGTACTTCCTCGTCAATCTGAGGCCATTATATAGGGCTAAATTGATAAATCGCAAAGTTTTGCGCCTGTAAATCTAAATTAATTGTGATAGCATGGTCACTTAGAAATAATAACAAATACTCTTGGCGCCTAATACCGGGTTGCAAAGAGCTGATACTGAAGGAATGTGATATCAAATGACTGATCTCGCCAATGAAATTCTGCCAGTCAATATTGAAGACGAGTTAAAAAACTCCTACTTAGATTACGCGATGAGTGTAATTGTAGGACGTGCACTACCAGACGTACGTGATGGTTTAAAACCTGTTCACCGCCGCGTTTTGTTTGCAATGAACGAGCTTAGTAATGATTGGAACAAGCCTTACAAAAAATCGGCCCGTGTGGTCGGTGATGTAATCGGTAAATACCACCCACACGGCGATAGTGCAGTTTATGACACAATAGTCCGTATGGCACAGCCATTCTCTCTACGTTATATGCTTGTAGATGGCCAAGGTAACTTCGGTTCGGTTGATGGTGATTCAGCAGCGGCAATGCGTTATACAGAAGTACGTATGGCAAAAATGTCGCATGAGTTATTGGCCGATCTTGAAAAAGAAACGGTTGATTTCGTACCTAACTACGATGGCACAGAGCAAATTCCTGACGTTTTACCAACGAAGGTTCCTAACTTATTAGTAAATGGTTCATCAGGTATTGCGGTAGGTATGGCGACTAACATCCCACCACATAACTTAACTGAAGTGGTTAATGGCTGTTTAGCACTTATTCAAAATCCTGATTTAACTATTCATGAGTTAATGGATTATATCCCAGGCCCTGATTTCCCAACTGCTGCAATTATCAACGGTAAAAAAGGCATCGAACAAGCCTATTTAACTGGCCGTGGTAAAGTGTACATGCGTGCACGCGCCGACATCGAAACCGATGAAAAAACGGGTCGCGAAACAATCATCGTTCATGAAATTCCTTATCAAGTAAATAAAGCACGCTTAATTGAAAAAATAGCTGAGCTTGTTAAAGATAAGAAAATTGAAGGCATTAGCGCATTACGTGATGAATCTGATAAAGACGGTATGCGTATCGTTATTGAGATAAAACGTGGTGACGTAGGTGAAGTAATATTAAACAACTTATATTCTCAAACTCAGTTACAAACTGTGTTTGGTATGAATATGGTTGCGTTAATTAATAATCAACCTAAGTGTTTTAACTTAAAAGAAATGCTTGAAGAGTTTATTATTCACCGCCGTGAAGTAGTAACTCGTCGTACCGTGTTTGACTTACGTAAAGCCCGCGACCGTGCACACACGCTTGAAGGCTTAGCAATTGCACTTGCTAACATTGACCCAATAATTGAGCTTATTCGTAAATCTCCAACACCTGCTGAAGCTAAAGTTGCTTTAACAGCGCGTCCGTGGGAATTAGGTAATGTACAAGCCATGCTTGAAAAAGCCGGCGAAGACAATGTAGCTCGTCCTGATTGGTTAGCTGCGGAGTTAGGTATTCGTGATGGGCAGTACTATATTTCTGAGCAACAAGCTCAAGCAATATTAGATTTACGCTTACACAAGTTAACAGGTCTTGAACATGAAAAGATCTTAACTGAATATCAAGCGCTTTTAGATTTAATTGCTGAACTATTATACATTTTGGCTACACCTGAGCGTTTAATGGAAGTTATTCGTGATGAGCTAGTTGAAATAAAAGAGCAATATGGTGATGAGCGTCGTACTGAGATTAATGCTGCTGCACACGATATTAGCTTAGAAGATTTAATTACTGAAGAAAACGTAGTTGTTACGCTTTCTCACGAGGGTTATGTTAAGTATCAGGCGTTATCTGATTACGAAGCGCAGCGTCGTGGTGGTAAAGGTAAATCTGCAACGAAGATGAAAGATGAAGATTTCATTGAGCGTTTATTAGTGGCAAACACGCACGATACAATATTGTGTTTCTCAACTGCGGGCCGTTTATACTGGCTTAAAGTTTACCAGTTACCACTTGCAAGTCGTGCTGCGCGCGGCAAGCCAATTGTTAACTTATTGCCACTTGAAGATGATGAGCGTATTACTGCTATCTTACCTGTACGCGAATACGAAGATGATAAATACATCTTTATGGCTACAGCATTTGGTACAGTGAAGAAAACACCACTAACAGCATACAGTCGTCAACGTGCGAGCGGTATTATTGCGGTTAACCTAAATGAAGGCGATAGCCTAATTGGTGTTGATATTACCGATGGTAGCAATGAAATTATGTTGTTTACTGATGCAGGTAAAGTTGTACGCTTTAAAGAAGCTGAAGAATCAGCGGTAGTTGATGAAGACGGTAACCCGGTTCTAGACGAGGAGGGTAACCCAGAAATTCGTTTCAAAGGTGTACGTCCTATGGGTCGTACAGCTACCGGTGTTCGTGGTATTAAAATGGCCGATGATCAACGTGTAGTATCTTTAATTGTGCCAAAAACGGATGGTGCAATTTTAACCGTTACTGAAAACGGTTACGGTAAACGTACTCAACTTGAAGATTACCCATCTAAGAGCCGTGCAACACAAGGTGTTGTATCTATCAAGGTGAGTGAGCGTAACGGTGCTGTAGTAGGTGCTGTACAAGTTGACGATAACGATGAAATAATGATTATTTCTAATCGTGGTACCTTAGTACGTACTCGCGTTAATGAAGTTTCTACGGTTGGACGTAACACGCAAGGTGTTATTTTGATCAGAACTATTGACGAAGAGCAAGTAGTTGGTTTACAACGTATCGAAGAGATTGAAGTTACAGAAAGTGACTTAATTGATATTGAAGACGTTGAAACAGTTGATGCAGTTATAGACGAAGCCGTGGATGACAATCCTCCTTCTGAATAATTGAAATTGAAAAAGCGGCTAAGGCCGCTTTTTTTAATGTTGTTGAAAAAAATTAATAGGGCATAAATTTTATTATTTATGCTCAGTAGTTAAATTACTGGAATGAGGCAAAGGTAATGAGTAAATACAATTTTTGTGCGGGGCCAGCTATGCTTCCGCAAGCGGTTATGCAAAAAGCACAAAAAGAATTCTTAGATTGGCAAGACTTAGGTGTGTCTGTGATGGAAATAAGCCATCGCAGTAAAGACTTTTTAGCTCTCACAGCTAAATGCGAAGCCAGCCTTCGTCGATTAATGAACATTAGTGATGAGTTTGAAGTGCTATTTATGCACGGTGGTGGTCGCGGTCAATTTAGTGCCGTCCCTTTAAACTTGCACCAAGAAGGTAAAGCTGCGGTTTATTGCGAAAATGGTGTGTGGTCTAGAAGTGCAACGGATGAAGCTAATAAGTTTACTAAAGCAACCTCTATTGATGTACGTAATGATGCTAATGGCGAGTTTTCAATAAAACAGGTAGCTGACTGGGTTTTACCTGCTGATGCTTCGTACATTCACTACTGTCCTAATGAAACGGTAGATGGACTAGAAATTTTTGAAGTACCAACACACCCAACAGCGCCAATTGTCGCAGATATGTCATCGACTATTTTATCTCGCGAGATCGACGTTAATAAATTTGATTTAATCTATGCTGGTGCACAAAAAAATATCGGTCCATCGGGTATTTCAATCGTTATTGTTCGTAAAACATTACTCGAGCGTGAAGGCCTAGCAAAGCCAGGGATTTTAGATTACGCCCTTGAAGCAAAACAGGGTAGCATGTTTAACACTCCACCTACTTTTGCATGGTATTTAGCTGCTGAAGTATTTGAATGGCTTGAAAGTAATGGCGGCGTTAAAGCAATGGAAACGCAAAATATTGCAAAAGCGCAGTTACTTTATGACTTTATTGATGAATCGTCTTTTTATACCAATAAAGTAGCTAAGCACTGTCGGTCACGAATGAATGTTCCATTTTGGCTTAATGATGAAAGCTTAAATGAAAAGTTTGTTACGCAATCTAAAGACGCAGGTTTGTTAGCACTTGAGGGTCACAGAATAGTTGGCGGTATGCGTGCAAGTATTTATAACGCAATGCCTCTTGAAGGTGTTCAGGCGCTTGTGGATTTTATGGCTAGCTTTGCAAAGGAGAATAGCTAATGGAGCAACTTCGCTTAGAGCCTATTTCTCGTGTAAATGGCTCAGTAACTTTACCTGGGTCAAAAAGCTTATCAAACCGTATTTTATTATTAGCAGCACTTGCTAATGGAACAACCGTTGTAGAGAACTTACTTGATAGTGATGATATTCGTCATATGTTGGGGGCTTTAAAGCTTTTAGGTGTAAATGTAACACTTAATGAAGAGCGCACCGTAGCGACTGTAAATGGCGTAGGTGGTGTTTTTAAAACGCCTAGTGAGCCTTTGTTTTTAGGCAATGCTGGGACTGCATATCGCCCTTTAACAGCAGTGCTTGCGGCTGTAAGTGGCGAATATGAGTTAATAGGCGAGCCACGCATGGAAGAGCGCCCAATAGGGCACTTAGTTGATGCACTGCAGGCACTAGGCGGTGACATTACTTACACTAAACATAAAGATTATCCACCACTTAAAATAGTGGGGGGGCAAATAAATGGCGGAGAAGTTGAAATTGACGGCAGTATTTCAAGTCAATTTTTAACGGCTTTATTAATGGCAGCTCCTTTATTTAGCGGTGATACACACATAACAATTAAAGGTACTTTAGTCTCTAAGCCTTATATTGATATTACTTTAGGCGTTATGGCCCGTTTTGGAATTAATGTTCAGCACGATAATTATGCAACCTTTAAAGTAAAAGGTGGTCAACAGTACCAATCACTTGAACGAATAATGGTTGAAGGTGATGCATCGTCGGCTTCTTATTTTGTTGCAGCAGCAGCTATTGCTGGCGGCGAGATTGAAATTAAAGGCGTTGGCGCTAAATCGGTTCAAGGTGATATTGGTTTTGCAAAAGTAATGGAACAAGTAGGCGCTAAAGTAGAGTGGTATGATGAGCGTTTAGTGGTTCGAAAGGGCGAATTAAAAGGCGTAGACATTGACGCTAATGCTATCCCTGATGCTGCTATGACACTTGCAACCGTTGCGCTTTTTGCCAAAGGCCCAACCGCTATTCGCAATATATATAACTGGCGCGTAAAAGAGACAGATCGTTTATATGCAATGGCTACCGAGCTTCGTAAAGTAGGTGCGCATGTAGTAGAAGGTGAAGATTTTATAGAGATCACACCACCGGAAACATTTAATGACGTTGCTATTGATACCTATGACGATCACCGTATTGCTATGTGTTTTTCAATGGTTGCCGTAGGCGGAAAGCCTATAACCATTAATGATCCTAAGTGTACTTATAAAACATTCCCTACTTTTTTCAATGTTTTAGCGTCGGTAAGTGAATAGGGCTTTTATAACTATTTATAAAAAGTTACACACTTATAGCAGATATATTTTAATAACTGACGTATAATGTCGCGGTTTATTTAGGTGTGCATTGCAGGAGGTTTTAAATGCAGGCGTTATTAATGCCCGTGATCACCGTTGATGGCCCAAGTGGTTCAGGTAAAGGAACTGTTTGTCGCTTGTTAGCCGACAAGTTAGGGTGGGATGTGTTAGATAGCGGTGCGATTTATCGCGTTTTATCTTTAGCTGCACTTCATCACCAAATCGCATTAGATAATGAAGAAGGGTTAGTCCCGCTTGCTGCAAACTTAGATGTGCAGTTTTTGGTAGATAGCCAAACGAATGCAGGAAAAGTTATTTTAGAAGGCGAAGACGTAACAACCACTATTCGTAATGAAGAAGTGGGTGCAGCTGCATCGAAAGTAGCTGCTTTACCTCGCGTTCGTGAAGCTCTATTACGTCGCCAGCGTGCGTTTCGCACTGAAAATGGCTTAATTGCCGATGGCAGAGATATGGGCACTGTGGTATTTCAAGATGCGCCGTTAAAAATATATTTAACCGCTAGTGCAGAAGAACGTGCTCGTAGACGCTTTGTTGAGTTGAATGAGCGCGGCCATGATGTTACACTAAGTGGTCTATTACAGGACATTCAAGCTCGTGACGAGCGCGATATGAATCGTGCCGTTGCTCCGCTTGTACCTGCAGAAGATGCTATCGAGATGGACACTAGTGAGCTTAATGCTCAGCAAGTGTTTGATAAAGTTATAACTTTAGTTGATATTGCAATCTCTGAAGGTCGGCTTCCTAAACGAAGCTAAACACTTTTTATGCGCCAGCAGGATGCCAGTGCTATTTTAACAACCCCATGCAGCATGGTTGCTTATTGGTATTAATATATGAGACGTATATTCGTATGTCAGAAAATTTTGCGCAGTTATTTGAAGAAAGCTTAAAGGGTTTTGAAGCAGAGCAAGGCTCTATTGTTAAAGGTACAGTAATCTCTATCGAGAATAACATTGTACTTGTAGATGCTGGTCTTAAATCAGAAAGTGCTATCCCTGCAGAGCAGTTCAAAAATGCTGCTGGTGAACTTGAAGTTGCTGTAGGCGACGAAGTAGATGTTGCACTAGATGCAATTGAAGACGGTTTCGGTGAAACTATCCTTTCTCGTGAGAAAGCGAAGCGTCACGAAGCGTGGATCCGTCTTGAGAAAGCATGTGAAGAGCAAGAGACTGTTACTGGTGTTATCAACGGTAAAGTTAAAGGCGGTTTCACAGTTGAAGTTGATTCAATCCGTGCTTTCCTACCTGGTTCACTTGTTGATGTTCGTCCAGTACGTGACACAACTCACCTTGAAGGCAAAGAGCTTGAATTTAAAGTAATCAAGCTTGACCAAAAACGTAACAACGTTGTTGTTTCACGTCGTGCAGTTATCGAGTCTGAAAACTCACAAGAACGTGAAGAGCTTCTTGCTAACCTTGTTGAAGGTCAAGAAGTTAAAGGTATCGTTAAGAACCTTACTGACTACGGTGCATTCGTTGACCTTGGTGGTGTTGATGGTCTACTACACATTACAGATATGGCTTGGAAGCGTGTTAAGCACCCTTCAGAGATCGTTAATGTTGGTGACGAAATCGCAGTTAAAGTTCTTAAATTCGACAAAGATAAAACTCGTGTATCTCTAGGCCTTAAACAGCTTGGCGAAGATCCATGGGCAGCTATCGCTGGTCGTTACCCAGAAGGTTCTAAGCTTTCTGGTCGTGTAACTAACCTTACTGATTACGGTTGCTTCGTAGAAATTGAAGAAGGCGTTGAAGGTCTAGTACACGTTTCTGAAATGGATTGGACTAACAAGAACATCCATCCTTCTAAAGTTGTAAGCCTTGGCGACAACGTTGAAGTTATGGTTCTTGAAATCGACGAAGAACGTCGTCGTATTTCTCTTGGTCTTAAGCAATGTATTGCTAATCCTTGGCAGGAATTTGCTCGTCTTCAAAACAAAGGCGATCAAGTTACTGGTAAGATCAAATCAATCACTGACTTCGGTATCTTTATCGGTCTTGACGGTGGTATTGATGGTCTTGTACACCTTTCAGACATTTCTTGGAATACACCTGGCGAAGAAGCTGTACGTGAATTCAAGAAAGGCGACGAAATCACTGCTATCGTATTGCAAGTTGACCCAGAGCGTGAACGTATCTCTCTAGGTGTTAAGCAAATCGAAGCTGACCCATTCAATAACTACCTTGATGCAAACAAAAAAGGTGCTATTGTTAAAGGTAAAGTGACTGAAGTTGATGCGAAAGGCGCAACTGTTGAACTTATCGAAGGCGTTGAAGGTTACATCCGTGTAGCTGATATCGCTCAAGAGCGCGTTGAAGATGCAACTACTGTTGTTTCTGTAGGCGACGAGATTGAAGTTAAATACGTTGGTGTTGATCGTAAGAACCGCACTTTAAGCTTATCAGTTAAAGCTCTTTTCGAAGCAGAAGAGAAAGAAGTACTTGAGAAGCTTAAGAAAGAAGAGCCAGTGTTTGAAAACGCAATGGCAGCTGCTTTCGCAAATGCACAAAAAGACTAATATATAATTAGTTTTTAGTTGGAAGGGCATTATTGCCCTTCCTATATCTCTTTTTAAGGAAACGCTATGACTAAGTCAGAATTGATAGAAACACTTGCGGAACAACACGCACACGTTCCAGTGAAAGATGTTGAAAATGCAGTAAAAGAAATTCTTGAACAAATGGCCGGCTCATTATCTACTTCGGATCGTATTGAGATCAGAGGTTTTGGTAGTTTCTCTTTGCATTTCCGCGCTCCTCGCACAGGTCGTAACCCTAAGACTGGCGATACAGTTGAGCTTGAAGGAAAGCATGTACCTCATTTTAAACCTGGCAAAGAATTGCGCGACCGCGTAAACGAGAGTATTGCCTAGTTAACTCATTGGAGTAGTTACTTGTTTAAGGTATTAAAAATTATTCTGGTTGCGTTTTTTCTTATTTGCGCATTTGTATTGGGATCTCAAAACCCACAATTAGTACAAATTAATTATATTATTGCCAGTAATACATTACCTTTAGCTGTAATAATAAGTATCTGCTTTTTAATAGGTGTTGTAATTGGCTGCTTTATAAGCTTTAAAATATTTTCTAAGTTAAAGTGGCAAAATTACCGTTTAAAAAAACAATTAGCGCCTGAAAAAGATAAAAACAAGCTTCCCGCTAATAAAGACGCCTAATTATGATTGAGCTTTTGTTTTTACTACTGCCTGTAGCTGCTGGTTACGGCTGGATAATGGGTAAAAATAGTGCTAAAAACCAAGCTCATCAACTTAACAGACAGATCACATCTGAATATAGTAAAGGCTTAAAGTTTTTACTTGATAGAGAAGAAGATCAGGGTTTAGAGCATTTAATCAACTTGCTCGAAGTAGCCGCTGATTCTGTTGAACATTATTCTACATTAGCTACTATGTTTCGCCGTCGAGGTGAACTAGACCGCGCTATTAAAATTCATGAACTTCTTTTAAAGCATCCTAGCTTAAGCGAAAAAGAATCTGCAACTACGCGTTTAGAACTTGCCGAAGATTATATTATGGCAGGTTTACTTGATAGTGCAGAAGAGCATTTGGTTTGGCTTGTTAAAGCAGGTGAGCCTGAAGCGCTTGACCCTATTATTACTCTTTATTCGCAAACCCGAGAGTGGGAAAAAGGCATCAATATGTTTGAAGCCCATAGCGAGCTATTTTCTAAAGAGCAGCATTTTAAAGCCATTGCTAACTTTTATTGTGAATTAGCATTGAGTAATAATAATCCACAATTAATGCGTAAAGCGATAAGCTTAAATTACAAAGCAATTAGGCCCCTTTACGAACTAGGTTTAACTGCTTATACAAGCGAGGATTACGTTAAAGCTATTTATTACTGGCGTGAACTTGTTTGTCAGTTTACGTTGTTTGCCCCGTTATTTATTGATGAGCTAGCGCATAGCTATAAACAATTAAATTTAACTCATCAGTTTCATGATTTATTAAATGACCTTTTAGATAAAGGTGGCGTGCTAATAAAAATAAAACATTGCCAAGCTTTATTAGAGCAGGGGCATACCAAGCAAGCATTTGATTTTTTAACTGACAGTTTAAAGCGCCAACCGACTATTCGCGGTTTTAGTTTTTTATTGCAGCTTATGGGTAATCAAAATAAAAATACAAAAGAAGTACTCAATGAAATTGATAAGCTTGTTACTTCGTATATAGCCACAAAACCTGATTTCCAATGTCAGCACTGTGGATTTACCAGTCACACAATTTACTGGAATTGCCCATCTTGCAAACATTGGGAAACCATTGTGCCAAGTAGAGGCTTAGACGGATTTTAATAACCCCTAACTATTTATAACTTTACTGCCATTCATTAGGATAGCTATGTCTTTCGAACATTCAAAAAAAATTCTTATTGCCCTAGATTATGATTCTCAAGAAGCCGCCCTTAGTTTTGTAAAGCAACTTTCACCTGATACTTGCCGACTAAAAGTGGGCAAAGAGATGTTTACTTACTTTGGGCCTGCATTTGTTAAAGAGTTAATTGATTTAGGCTTTGATGTATTTTTAGATTTAAAATTTCATGATATCCCTAATACGGTAGCTAAAGCAGTTACTGCAGCAGCAAATATGGGCGTGTGGATGGTGAACGTACATGCATCTGGCGGTTTTGAAATGATGAGTAAAGCTAAACAAGCACTCGAAAAATTTGGCGATAAAGCACCACTTTTAATTGCTGTAACTGTATTAACAAGTATGGATGAAGTTGAGCTAAAACGCTTAGGCGTAGAAAAGTCAGCACAGCAACAAGTTATGCATCTAGCTAAGTTAGCAAAAGAGGCAGGACTTGATGGTGTTGTTTGTTCTGCTCAAGAAGCTAAAATTTTAAAAGCTGAACTAGGTAATAATTTTAAATTAGTTACTCCTGGTATAAGGCCTGAGGGAAGTGATGCTGGCGATCAAAAACGTATTATGACGCCTAAACAAGCAGTAGATGCCGGAAGTGATTATTTAGTTATTGGTAGGCCGATTACTAAAGCTGACAATCCAGTAAAAGTATTGGAAGATGTTAACAGCTCAATAAGCTAGCTTAACAAAAACCAGTTATTTAGTGCTAAACCCTTACCTTATATATATTTTGTGTTACATTAATAAAATCAAAATGTTGTAGGGGTTTATTTTGAAGTTATTTTTAGGTTCTATATTAATTATAGTTGCTGGTTTTTCGGTTAATAAGTATGTACTTTCAAGTAAAGCATATGATGGTGTCAGTACAGTTACAGATATAATTTCTGTGTATCCTGTTAATATGTTTGATTTTAAAAAAACAATGGAAGACTACGCACACCACTTATGTTACAAAAATGAGGCGACTCTAAATACACAACATATTACGGTAAATGAGTGCTTATCGCAGCATGAAAACAAAAAGTTAGAGTGTGAAAAGAAAGTATTTCGTTTAGCGCCACTTAATTTAGAAAGTGAAGTTGAAGTGTTAGATTATTCAAGGCAATACACACAATGTACATTGCCTTATAAATATATTTTAGGTTAGAACTCAGCGGACATATTTTATATTAAGATTTTAAGCGAATGGATTTCGCTTCAATCTCTATTAGCTCTTGTTTAAATAATCCACCAATTGCTTTTTTATAGTTAGCTTTACTCGTTGAGAAAACCTTTTTTATAAGCTCAGGATCTGACTTATCACCAATGGCAAGTATTCCACCTTCTTGTTTGAGCTTCTCTAAAATCTTTTCACTAAGATCACTTACTTTACCCATGCCAGGCTTTTCAAGTACAACGTCAATTTTACCATCTTCACGTACCTTTTGAACAAACCCTTTAAGTTTTTGCCCAACAAATAAATTTTTGAATACCATGTTATAAAACACAACACCAAAGTGAGATTCTTCAATTAACACTTTGTAACCAATGTCTGTTTTACCAGCAACAATCAAATCAACTTCTTGAAGGTGTGAATATTCAGGCTCATCTTTTGATAAAAAGCGGTTAAAGTTATTCGATGCACATATACGTTGGCTTGCATTATCAAGATACAAACGAACTAAGTATGAATGGCCTTCTTGCATTCGTGGCTTTTGTTCGTTAAATGGAACTAGTACGTCTTTATCAAGCCCCCAATCTATAAATGCACCAATACTATTTATTTCTTTAACGCGAAGCAGGGCATACTCACCAACTTGAGCATGTGGTTTTTTAACGGTGGCAGTAGGTAAGTTAGCATTATCTAAATATATAAATACACTAATGCTATCACCGGCTTCAAGCTCATGTTTAATTTCTTGTTTTGGTAAAAACACTTCACCTAAGTCATGGCCGTCAAGGTAAGCACCTTCGTTACTTACTTCTTTTACAAATAGGGTTTGTGTTGTTCCTAGGTAACTCATAATTATTCCTGCTCAGGCTTTTTTTTGCGGCGCATTGGTGAATCGCCATCGATATTCATAGGGGCTTTAATTGGTGCCACTGGTTTTTTAGGTTTTGCTTTGCGTTTAACGTGTGGTTTTTTAACCTGCGTTACTTTTTTAGTTTTTACAGTCGCAGCAGGTTTTTTCTCTTTAATACCTTTAAATTTTGCTTTTAAACCTTCAACACTTGCAAATACAAGCTCATCGTTCAAAAACGATTTTATTGCTAAATAGCTAGCCCAGTCTTTAGGGCCCACAAGTGATAACGCGTTACCTTTAAAACCAGCGCGGCCTGTGCGGCCTATACGGTGTACATATTCTTCAGCATGTTTTGGTAAATCAAAGTTAATTACGTGCGTTACACTTAATAAATCTAAGCCGCGTGAAGCAACATCAGTGGTAATTAGTATTTTAAAGTTTTCACGGCTGAACGAGTCCATGATCTCAAGGCGCTTACTTTGTGTTAAATCGCCAGCGAGCGCGACTGATTTAAACCCTTTTTCATTTAAAGCTTCACTTAAACGACTGGTATCGGCACGGGTTGCTGTAAAAATAATACATTGGCCAACATCGTCTTGCTTTAAAAAGTGTTCAAGTAACGCTTCTTTGTGATCAAGGTGATCGGCTAGATAAAGCGTTTGTTTAATATCACTGTGCTGCTCGTTTGCTGCGCTAAGCGTAATCTGTTTTGGTTTTTTTAATAAGTTACGCGAAAGAGCATCTACTTGCGCATGATCAAGTGTTGCCGAAAACAATAATGTTTGACGCAAACGGTGGTTTGCTTGCTCATTAATCATTTTAAGCTGTTCAGTAAAGCCTAAATCTAATATACGGTCGGCTTCATCAAAAATTAATAGCTCTAAACCACTTAATTGTAATGAGCGTTTTGTGATGTGATCGGCCAAACGCCCAGGTGTTGCAACAACAAAGTGCGGGTCGTTACGAAGCGCTTTAATTTGATCGTTAAAGTTCTCACCGCCTAATATTTTTACAGCTTTGATATTTGTGCCGGCAATTAATAAGCGCAATTGAGTAAATACTTGCGTTGCAAGCTCACGGGTAGGTGCAACGATAAGTACACGAGGGTCGCGTTTACTGAGCGCTTTTTGTTTTATCACTCGCTGAACAGCAGGTAACAAAAACGCTAATGTTTTGCCCGACCCAGTTTTAGACTGAGCAAAAATGTCATGCCCTGCAAGTGCGGTAGGCACTGCATGTGCTTGAATATCTGTGGGCTGGGTGATCCCTTGATGTGCTAATTGTGTTTCAAGGCGAGTATCAATCCCAAGATCAGTAAAGTGCAAAGTCGTGTTCTCCAATGTGCAACTTAAATTAATGGCCGCATTATAGCTTACACAGGGGTTATGCCGACAGTAAAAACCAATCTATAGCGCTATTTTTTGCAATTAATTATAAAAAGCGTAAAATACGCGCCCCATATGCGCCGGATTTACGATTCGGTAAACGCCACTTAAGGCTATCAAAGCAAAATAGGAAACAAAAATGACTGCTGTTCATAAAGATAATGTAACAAACGAGCACTTTGTAGTATGTGCAATGTATAAGTTTGTAGGCTTACCCAATTTTGAAGCGCTGCGTAAACCGCTTTTAGAAGTAATGGAAACAAACGAAGTACGTGGTACTTTATTACTTGCAGCTGAAGGTATTAACGGTACTGTATCGGCAAAACGCGAAGGTATAGATAACTTACTCGCGTGGTTAGACACCCAAGATAACCTTAAAAATATAGTTACTAAAGAGTCATACGATGACGAATGCCCGTTTTACCGTACAAAAGTAAAGCTTAAAAACGAAATTGTTACCATGGGTGTTGAAGGTGTTGACCCACTTAAAGTGGTAGGTAGCTATGTTAAGCCTAATGAATGGAACGCACTTATATCTGACCCTGAAGTTATTCTTATTGATACACGTAACGATTACGAAATAGAAATCGGAACTTTTCAAAATGCAGTCGACCCTAACACTAAAACTTTCCGTGAGTTCCCGCAGTGGGCTAAAGAAAATTTAGACCCCGAAAAACACAAAAAAGTGGCTATGTTTTGTACCGGTGGTATTCGCTGCGAAAAATCAACTGCCTACATGAAAGAGCAAGGTTTTGACGAGGTTTATCACTTAGAAGGTGGTATTTTAAAATACCTAGAAGAAGTACCAAAAGAAGAAACCATGTGGGAAGGCGAGTGTTTTGTATTTGATAACCGTGTAGCGGTAAATCATGATTTACAAAAAGGCTCATACGATCAATGCCATGCGTGTCGCATGCCAATCACTGAAGAAGAAAAGCAAAAACCAGAGTATATGGAAGGTGTATCGTGTCATCATTGTATTGATGATGTGACTGATGAGCAACGCGCTCGTTTTGCTGAACGTCAAAAGCAAATTGAGCTTGCTCAATCGCGTGGCGAAGGCCACATTGGCAATGAAGCCCAAGCTGTTTTACAGCAACGTAAAGAAGCTAAAAAAGCGCAAAAGGATGCTCAGCGCGGTAAATAATATTTATATAATACGATTTATTAGCCCAGCTTTTGCTGGGCTTTTTTGTTTTAGCTACCAAATAAGTACACTGGTTTAGATTATGCTTAAATTGGTATTACAAACGCTATTTCATCTCATTGTTCTGCCAATTTATCGTTCTAACCTACTTATTGATCAAACAGCTGTTAAACTTCGTACGGTAGTGTAAATAATAATTAATTAGGGTGTTACTTTGAAATCGCGAATTTTATTAATCAGCATGTTAAGTGCTTTAATATTTGTAACTTTACCAGCAATAAGTGCAAATGTAGTGGTACAAAAATTAACATTTGAGCGTGCTAAGCAACAAGTTCAGGCTGTTGGTAATACTGAGGCTATTCATTCCGTTATGTTATACCCAGCGGTGGGTGATAGGGTGACCGCTGTATACTTTAAACCCGGCGATAAAGTTAAAAAAGGCCAGACCTTACTCGAACTCGATTCACGTAGACAAAAAGCCGCACTTGATGAAGCTAAAATTAAACTTGCTGATACGCAACGAATACTAGAGCGATTACAGCAAAGCCAAGCCAAAGGAGCTGTGCCGAAAAGTGATGTAGATGATGCTAAAACGGTTGTTGAACTTGCAAAAGTTACTTTAACTCAAGCACAAACAGAGCTTGAGGATAGAAAAGTTATTGCACCTTTAAACGGTATTATGGGCCTTACTGATGTAGAAGTTGGCGATAGAATCTCTGAGCTAACAGCTATAGCGAGTATTGATGATACCAGTGATTTGTACATTAATTTTAATGCGCCAGAGTCAGCTATATCTATGCTTCGTAATAAGAGCAATATAACGGTATTTCCGTGGCAGTCAGAAAAGCCAATTAAGGCTGAAATTGCCTACTTAGATTCAAGAATCGACCCTCAAACACGTACCCTGCGTGTAAAAGCAAAGCTAAACAACGCCAACCAGCAGTTTTTACCGGGTATGAGTTTTAGAGTTCATATTGAAGTGTTAGGTGATAATTATGCCGCAATACCAGAAGCTGCATTACTGTGGGGAGCAACGGGGCCGTATGTGTGGACAAGTGTTGATAACAAAGCCACACGCGTTGATGTAAAAATAGAGCAGCGTCTTTCAGGGCGTTTATTAGTATCTGGGCCTTTAAATAAAGATGATATTTTAGTTATTGAAGGCGTACAGCGCTTGCGTGCTCAGCAAGCGCTAAGCTTCAATACAGCAGATACGCAGGAGTAGGTATGAAACAGCAACCTATGATTCAAGACTTACCATCAATGGCGATTCGCCGCCCAGTACTTATTGTTGTACTTAACTTACTTATTATTATTGCCGGCATTGCAGCTATTGCAGGGGTTGAGGTTAGAGAGCTTCCTGATGTAGATAGGCCGCGTATTACTGTTTCCGCTCCATTTCCCGGTGGCTCCCCAGAAACGGTTGACACAGAAGTAACCAGCAAATTAGAAGGTGCGGTAGCTCGCGTAAGTGGTGTTAAATCCATACGAGCGCAAAGTGAAGAAGGAAACTCGCGGATTGTTGTTGAGTTTAGACCAGGTATTAATTTAGACGATGCCGCAAATGAAACGCGAGAATCGGTAGCGCGCGTTCAACGCGATCTCCCTGAAGAAGTTGAGCGAGTATCAATTATAAAAGCCGATAATGATGCAGAAGCCGTTGTCTCATTAACGGTCTCCAGTGATAGTTTATCGCTTGAAGCACTTACCGAGCGAGTTGATGTTGACTTAGCCCCACAATTTTTAACCATTCCAGGGGTTGCTGATGTACGTTTAAACGGTGATAGAGAGCGTGTGTTAAGAGTACGAATCGACCCGCTTAAATTAAGTAGCTTTAATTTAACTATTCCAGATGTAGCACAAGTACTTAGCCAAGCGCCATTTGATGTACCAGCAGGGAGTTTAAAGGCAAACGATCAGCAAATTATCGTGCGAGCTGATGCTACGTCGATAACCCCTGAGCAAGTGGGCGACATAATAATTCAAGGCGATACCCGTATTAGCGATATTGCAGCTGTTTACTTTGGGCCTGCCGATCCGCGCTCTATGGTAAGGCTTAATGGTAAACCTGTTATAGGTATGGAAATAATTCGCCAAGCACAATCAAATACAATTGAAATATCTGACGAAGTGCTAAAGCTCATCAACAGTATGCAAACACGTTTTCCTGAAATGGAGTTCACCCTTACTTCTGATGATGCACAGTTTATACGAAGCTCAGTTGATGAGGTAATTTACTCTTTATTGCTTACTGTACTATTAGTAGTGATTACACTGTGGGTTTTCATAGGCTCTTGGCGCGCTACACTCGTACCTGCATTTGCAATTCCCGTGGCCTTAATTGGCTCGCTTGCACTTATATGGGCACTTGGATTTTCGATTAATATTTTAACGTTACTCGCCCTTGTACTTGCTACTGGTTTAATTGTTGATGACGCCATTGTAGTAAGCGAAAACATTCAGCGACAACGAGGCTTAGGGCTAGGTAGGCGTGCAGCTGCGGTAATAGGCACACGGGAAGTGTTTTTTGCAGTAGTCGCAACTACAGCCGTGTTGGCTGCTGTATTTATTCCTATCGCATTTTTACCTTCAACTGCAGGGAGATTATTTAGAGAGTTTGGTGGTGTACTTGCAGGTGCTGTGATTATATCAAGTTTTGTTGCGCTATCTTTAGTGCCTGCACTTACCTCTAAATTAAAGTTAAAGCAGGGTGGTTTCCATCCATTTGCAAAACTAGGCCACTGGCTTGGTGGTATTTATACAAAATCAATTCATAAGGTGCTTGATCATGCATGGCTTACGTTTATTGCTTGTTTATTAGTTGCAGGTGGCTCTGGCGCTTTATATACGAGTTTAGACAGTGAATTATTGCCAAGTGAAGATCGCGGAAAAATACGTATATTTGCACGCGGACCTGATGGTGTAGGGCTTAATTTTATGGATAGACAAGCCATAAAAATGGAAGATATTTTATTACCCTTTATTGATAGTGGCGAAATAGAATCAATTTACACCGTAGTTGGCCAGTGGGATCCAAATATCGTATTTATTACTGTGCCACTAAAACACTGGGATGAAAGGCATTTTAGCCAACAAGAAATAATCAACAAAATTCGTGAGCCTCTGGGCAACATCCCTGGTGCTCCAGCATTTCCAGGTGGTGCCAATAGTTTAAATTTACGTGGCCAAGGCGGTGGTGTGGAGATTGCATTACTAGGGCAAGATTACCTGCAAATATTCAAAGCCGCTCAGCAGTTCTCTGCGGCACTTGAAAAAGCAGTACCCGAAGTTGCACCTGTGCGTATTTCTTATCAGCCTTCACAACCACAGCTTAGAGTAAATATAGACAGACGACGCGCACAAGAGCTTGGCGTTGCGCTCAGCGACATTGCTATTACACTAAGAGCGGCCATTAACGGCGACGATATTGAAGATTTAAACATAGGGGATCAATCCGTTCCTATAATGTTGCAAGCGCAAAATCAAACAATAAACGATCCGAGCGATTTGGCTAATTTATACATAAGGGCAGGTAATAACAGCTTAGTGCCTTTGAGTAGTGTGGCTTATATCTCTGAAGAAGGCGTAGCAGCTGAACTAGAGCGACATGCGCAGCGCCGCTCTATAGAGCTCAGTATGGAATTGCCAGAAGGATTAACTATTGCATCGTTGGTTGAGCAAATTAAGTTAGTGTCTGAGCAATCGCTAGCGCCAGGTATTGCACTTGCGTTTAAAGGTGAAGCACTGACTTATGAGGAAACATCTAGCGAAGTACTTGTAACTTATGTACTGGCTTTTTTAATTGTATTTTTAGTGTTGGCTGCTCAGTTTGAAAATGTAAACAGCGCGATTGTAGTTATGATAACCGTACCATTTGGGATTACTTCTGCAATTTTAGCGCTTTATTTAACGGGAACATCGTTAAACATATATTCTCAAATCGGCTTAGTTATGCTGATAGGTTTAATTGCTAAAAACGCCATTTTACTGGTTGAGTTTGCCGATCAATTACGCGACCAAGGGTTATCAGTAAGAAATGCAGTAGAAAAAGCCGCATTAGTACGTTTAAGACCAATTACCATGACTCTTATATCAACCTTGTTAGGCGCACTACCACTAATTATGTCTACAGGGGCAGGCGCTGAAGCACGTAATGCCATCGGTTGGGTAGTCTTTGGCGGCCTCGCACTGGCTGTATTATTTACGCTTTACCTTACGCCTGTTATTTACTTAGGCTTAGCACGCTTTACAACCCCTCGAGGCGATGAATCTAAAGAGCTTGAACAAGAACTTGAAAAGCTAACTTAAAGTGCAATTATAGTTATAGCCACTACACTTTTAATTTTAAAGAGTAGTGGCTATTAGTTAAATCTTGCTTGGCTATATTTGTTTGTTAAGATAGCCACTTAAGCATATACATGCCTTATTGTGTGCTCACAAGGAATCCCCAATGCAAGCTGAACAAGTTGAAATAGCGCAGTTTTTAGCGCAGCACCCACCATTTGATGATTTACCAACTAAGGCTCTAAACGAGCTTGCTCAACAAGTTGAAGTAGCTTATTACCGATCACAAACCGACATTTTAACACTTGGCCAAGACATAGCAGATTTATTTGTTATTAGAAGTGGCTCTGTCGAAATATACCGTCGTAACAACGAACTCTATAATCGTTTAGAAGTTGGCGGAATATTTGGTCAAATGGGTCTGCTAATGAATCGCAAAGTGCGTTTTCCTGCTAAAGCACTAGAAGATACGCTTGTTTATTGTATTAACGTTGACATATTTAATCGCTATTGTGATGAATTTGATTCGTTTGCAGATTACTTTGAAGAAGATGGCAATGTACGCCTTCGCCAAGCAATTGTTGAGCAAGCAGACGGGAATGACTTAACCACTGCAAAAGTAAAATCTTTGATTCATCGTGATGTTGTAACTGTTGATACGCAAACCACAGTACAAGATGTAGCTAAAATTATGACTGAAGAAGCAGTATCGTCAGTTTTAGTTACCGATGCTAATAAGCCAATTAGTGATGACCCTGAAGAAGATGACGGCCAAATTGCAGGCATTATTACCGACAGAGATCTCAGAACTAAAGTGGTTGCACAGGGCTTAGCGCTTAACGTAAAAGCTGAGCAAATTATGTCAACTAATTTGGTATTGTTAGATGCAAACGCGTACGTGTTTGAAGCGGTACTAGCTATGCTTCGCGACAACTTACACCATTTACCTGTAGTTCAAAAACGCCGCCCAATTGGGGTTATTTCTCTTTCTGATATTTTACGCTATGAGTCACAAAGTAGCTTATTGTTAGTCCGTGGAATATTAGCGCAACAAACAATCGAAGATTTAGCTCACTATGCGCGCCAATTACCCAATGTTTTTGTACGTATGGTAAACGAAGATGCAAATTCGCATATGGTCGGCACTGCAATGGCTGTAATAGGGCGCACATTTAAGCAACGTTTATTGGTCTTAGCTGAAGAAAAGTTTGGCCCGCCACCTGTACCGTATTGTTTTATAGCCCTTGGCTCCATGGCACGCGATGAGCAGCTAATTGTAACCGATCAAGATAACGCGCTTATTTTAGATGACAGTTACGATGACGATAAGCACAACGATTACTTTCAAAATATTTCTGATTTTGTCTGTGATGGCCTAGCGCAATGTGGCTATACCTATTGTGATGGCGAAATTATGGCGTCATTTAAAAAATGGCGTAAAACACGCTCGCAGTGGTTTGATCAATTTGCACAGTGGATTGAACAACCTAAGCCGCAAGCATTATTAAATAGCTCTATATTTTTTGATTTAGATGGTGTTTGGGGAAAAACAAAGTGGGCGGAAGAGCTTAAAAAATTTATTGCTAAGCAAAGTAAAACTAATAGGGTGTTTTTAGCAAATATGGCGGCAAATGCACGTAATAGAACACCCCCTCTGGGGTTCTTTAAAGGCTTTGTGCTTGAGCATAATGGCCAACACAAGCGCTCAATGAACCTAAAGCGTAGAGGCACAGCACCTCTGTCAGATGTAATAAGAGTACATGCTTTAGCCATTGGCTCTCGTAAGCAAAACTCGTTTGAGCGCTTAGAGGATATTATAGAGGCCAAGTTACTTCCAGAAGGTAAGGCACAAGATTTACGAGATTCACTGGAATACATCGCCATGATGCGGATACGTCATCAGGCTTGGCAAATAGAGCAAGGTGAAGAGCCAGATAATGACCTAGACCCGCATTTATTGTCACCGTTTGAACAGCGTAATTTAAAAGAGGCGTTTGCAATACTTGAAAAAGCACAAAGCTATTTAAAATTTAGTTACTCTGCAAATGTAGGTGTAAAACACTGATGAGTAACCGCTCGTATAACAAAGCTAATTGGGAAAAAAAATATAAGCAAAATGCCTCTAAAACTAAAAATATTTTTTTAAGGCATTTTTATACTCATGCGTTCAGTGATATTAAAACTCCTCTAAAAGATGTTCCTTTTGTGGCTTTAGATTTTGAGACGACTGGTCTAAATAGCGAAGTGGACGATATTGTGAGTGTTGGTTTAGTGCCGTTTAGTTTAGAGCGGGTGTTTTGCAAGCAAAGTAAACACTGGGTCGTACAACCTCGAAAGAGCTTAAGTGAAGAATCCATAGTTATTCATGGTATTACCCACTCAGAAGTAGATGAAGCCCCGGACTTAGCCTCTATTTTAGGGCCTTTATTAAATGCGTTAAGTGGTAAAATTGTTGTTGTGCATTATGCAGCCATTGAACGTCACTTTTTAAATAATGCTTTACTAGCTCGTATAAGCGAAGGTATTGAGTTTGCATTAGTAGATACAATGGAAATAGAGCGCAAAGCACTACATGCACGACAAGGGTTACTAGGGCGGTTATTTAAAAGTAAGTTAGGCTCAGTAAGGTTAAATGATTGTCGAAAACGCTATTCACTGCCTGCTTATCATAATCACAATGCGTTAATTGACGCATTAGCAACGGCAGAGCTGTTAATGGCGCAAATTCAATATCATTACAGAAGCGATACACCACTGAGTGAGATTTTAAGCTAACAGCAGCTTTGAGTGATGGTATTAGTAGGTCTTTATGCCCTGAAGTGAAGAGTCTACATAATGTGATTACATTGTTCACAAGAGCCATTAGGGCTTAACTGTAAACATAAAAAACGCCGCAATAATGCGGCGTTTTAGTGTTTAAAATATATTACTTATTTACTTAGCTGAGCGTGGCTCAGTACGTAAACCTAATAATAAGCTTACACACATAAGTAATAATACAATGGTGAATGGTAAGCCAGTTGATACCGCACCTGCTTGAAGCGCTTGAATAGCCTCTGTACCACCAATCCAAAGTAAAGCTGCTGCAATAGCGCCTTCTACCGATGCCCAAAAGATACGCTGTGGCACGGGTGCATCAATTTTACCGCCTGCTGTAATAGAGTCTATTACAAGCGAGCCTGAGTCAGACGAAGTAATAAAAAATACTAGCACTAACACAATAGCAATAAACGATAAAATATTAGCCATAGGTAGTTCATCAAGCATTTGGAACATGGCTAACGGTACATCGGTTAAACCGTTTGTGCCTAAGCTACCAACACCTTGAACAACTTGATCAATTGCAATACCGCCGTAAATCGACATCCATAAAATAGTAACTAGCGTAGGGATTAGTAATACCGCAATTAAGAACTCACGAATAGTTCGACCACGTGATACGCGTGCTATAAACATACCTACAAACGGTGACCACGAAATCCACCAAGCCCAATAAAATACAGTCCAGCCATGCATCCATGTTTCGTCTTCACGACCATGAGGATTACTAAGAGGAATTATATTTTCAACATAACCCATAATAGTATTAGGTACATTACCCATAGCAACAGCAAAACCCACTAAGCAAACAAACACTAATAATGCAAAAGCAATTAACATGTTAATGTTACTTAAAAGTTTTACGCCGCCATCAATACCGCGCACAACTGAAATAATAGCCAGTAGTGTTACCCCCACTATAACTAATATTTGAGAGCCAACACCGCCATCTGTTCCAAATACATGGTTAATACCAGCAGATGCTTGTTGAGCACCTAAACCTAACGATGTAGCAAGGCCAAACAAAGTCGCAAGCACGGCTAAAATATCAATTATATGACCAGGCCAGCCCCAAGCTTTGTCGCCCAATATTGGGTAAAAAATAGAACGAATTGAAAGGGGTAGCCCTTTATTGTAGGTAAAGAATGCCAAAGAGAGCGCAACAACTGCGTAAATTGCCCATGGGTGTAATCCCCAATGGAACATAGTTGCACCCATGGCAAGTTTTGCAGCCTCAGGTGTATTTGCTGTTACGTTAAGTGGTGTTTCATACCAGCCAGTAAAATAGGCTACAGGTTCTGCTACGCCCCAAAACATAAGGCCAATACCCATACCAGCAGCAAATAACATGGCTAGCCAAGAGATACGAGAATGTGATGGTTTAGCATCATCTCCACCTAAGCGAATGTTACCGTAAGGAGATACAATTAATGCTAAGCAAAATAATACAAAAAAGTTTGCTGCCCACATAAATAAAGCATCAAAATTATTAATAATATCGAGCTTAACACCGTCAAGTGCGGCTTTAGCCGTTTGAGGCTCAGTAACCAAAATGGCGATTAAAAAAATGACAATCAGGCCTGCACTAATACCAAAAACAGGGTTGTGTATATCAAAGCCCCATTTTTGTACATTATCCTGACCTACGGTGTAATCCGTATTGTCGATACTATATTTGTCATGATTTTCCTTCATGCAATACCTCTATTGTTGTCCTAACAAGCCAAAATAAATCGGCGTTATATCGAATTACATTAGCCTTTAAATATTAAGTAAAAAGTAATACTGTAATTATTTGAAGACTAACTAATTTGAAGAGTGATCATACAGCTACTAGTGTATGAGTTAAATATTAAATGTAAATGAATTTGTATTTAAAACGCTGTTTATATAGCCAAAATTATGATTTAGTAATGTTTAATCAAAAATTGATAAGTTCAGTGAGCGTTAAAAATTAGTTTGGTATTAAAAGCATTATGGTACTTAATAAAATAAAAAAAGATCATATTATTTTTTATTGTTTAATACTTACTAATGAGAGTTGTTATTATTTTATAGGCTGATGTTTTACTTTAATCAAGTTGTAATATGAATATGATTTAACACTACTCAAGGTCTAGGCTATATTTTAAGTAAATAGGCAAAGGATTAATACTATTATGAGTCAGCGCGCTGCAAGCACCTCCCACAACAATGAGTTGGTTAACCGCTTTATAAATATAAGAAGCGAAAGTTTAAATATTACTGCTTTTCTCAGTGCTGAAGACTGCCAGCTACAAGCGATGGCAGATGCAAGCCCCATTAAATGGCATTTGGCACATACAACATGGTTTTTTGAAACGTTTTTATTAAGTGTTTATCATGAGCAGTACGGTGTATTTAATCCACATTTTAAAATGTTATTTAACTCTTACTATAACGGCATAGGAGAGCAATTTAAGCGTGCAAACCGCGCAAGTTTATCAAGGCCAATGCTTGAAGAAGTAATAGCTTACAGAGCCTACGTGGATAAGCATGTAACTGAGTTACTAAACACCTCACTTGATGATCATATTAAAAACATTATTGAACTGGGCTTAAATCATGAGCAGCAACATCAAGAACTAATGCTCATGGACATAAAATATAATTTTTCTGTCAATCCTTTATATCCAAAGTACCTTACTGAATCACAGCACCAAACAGACATACAAGCTAACGTTAAAGCTATTGAGTTTATAGAGTTTGACCAAGCAATTATAAATATCGGTACTAATGCAGAAGCCGAATTTGCATACGATAACGAGCAGCCAAAGCACCAAGTACTCATTCATCCATTTAGCTTTGCAAACAGATTAGTTACTAATGGCGAATATTTAGAGTTTATTAATGCAGGCGGGTATACCACCGCCGATTATTGGTTGAGTGATGGCTGGGCAAACATTCAAGCAAATGAGTTAACGCAACCGTTATATTGGCAATGCATTGATGAACAGTGGTACGAATTTACACATTATGGGCTACAGCCACTAAATTTAGACGCCCCCATTTGCCATGTTAATTATTTTGAGGCCAGTGCTTATGCTAATTTTGCAAAAGCGCGTTTGCCAACTGAATTTGAATGGGAGTATGCAGCTCAAAATAGTGAGGTGTATAAAAAGGTTGATGACTACTTAATGCCAGCTCAAGCAAAAGGTGAAGCAAACATAGAGCAGTTAAACGATTCATGTTGGCAGTGGACGAATAGCGGATATTTACCTTACCCCGGCTTTAAACCAATTGAAGGAGTAGCTGGCGAATACAATGGTAAATTTATGAACAATCAAATGGTGTTACGTGGCGGGTGTGTACTTACACCAAAAAACCATTTGCGACAAACCTATAGAAACTTTTATTACCCACACCAAGCGTGGATGTGCAGCGGAATTAGACTAGCAAAGGACATACAATGAGCCAACTAACAGCAATAAAACAGTGCAACATAACCGACACTGAGTTTTTAACCGATGTACTCAGCGGGCTCGCACAGCAACAAAAAACACTGCCATGTAAGTATTTTTATGATGACAAAGGCGCTGCATTATTTGAGCAAATAACGTCACTAAAAGAATATTACGTTACACGTACAGAGCTGGCTATTTTAGAGGATTACTCAAAAGCAATTGCAAATATGCTTCCAGATAATCTATCAATAATAGAACCTGGTTGTGGCTCGGGTAAAAAGGTTGCGTATTTGCTTGCTCATATGAGCAATGTTAAAACGTTTGTTCCTTTTGAAATATCATCAGAAATGCTTAATTACTCATTAGCGCATTTATCGCCGCTATTTCCTGAGTTATCTATTTCGCCGCTACTTGGCGACTTTACTCATAGCCAAATGGTAAAGCAGCTAACAAAAGATACATCCCTAGATAGCCAAACAAACTTAGTTTATTTCCCAGGTTCTACACTTGGTAACTTTGCACCAGTAAAAGCGATTGAAATTATGAATAACTTTCACCGCTTATGTGGTGTTAATGGTTATGTATTAATTGGCATTGATTTAGTAAAAGAGCGCCAAGTATTACTTGATGCCTATAACGATAAAGCGGGTATTACCGCAGCATTTAATAAAAACCTACTACAAAGAATTAATAACGAGCTTAATGGTACTTTTGATTTAGATAACTTTAGTCACGAATCGCGCTTTAACGAACAGCATAGCCGCATAGAAATGCACTTGGTGAGTAAGTGCGACCAAAGTGTGGTGATAAATAACCAACGAGTAGATTTTATTAAAGGTGAAAGTATTCATACTGAAAATTCACATAAGTATACTCTTGAGTCGTTTAAACAACTTGCAGGGCAAGCTAACTTAAACTTAGCGCAAACATGGCAGGATGATAACAACTACTTTGCACTTTGCTTATTACGCCCTCAATAAGCTTTAACACACTTCAACATGAGCGTTGTTATATATAAACTGTAACAACGCGCCATTACTTGATTTTTGCTCTAACTTAACTTTATTTAAACCGGTTAGTCTAAATGAAATTGGCGCGATAACCGATACCGCAGAGCCTGTGGCAGTATCTTCATTTACACCAAATTGCGGTGCAAAATACCTAAAATGCGCCACTGCTTTCTCGTTGTTAAAACTTAAAATGCTCAGCGCAATAACTGCATTGTTATGAGCTTTAGCTAAGCCGTTAAAATCAACCTGTAAGTTTTCTAAATCTTCTTTTGAATCAAATAGCAAAACTGTATAACCATTTTTATTTGCACTACAGTATGTTGCTTTAATAGGGAGAGAAAATAAAGCAGTTAGCTCTTTTGTATAGTTTGTTTTATACATGCTAAGTGCTTGTAATTTGAGGTGTGCTTTTTGCCTTTTAATATTTATATTAAATAGCTCATCAGAGGATGACACAAATACTTTAGGGCAGTAATTAAAATGCCTTATTAAGCATTTAGCGGCTGCTAACGACCCATGTCCACAACGTTTAATTTCGTTTTTTTGATTAAACCAACGAATCTTACATCTGGCTTTGGATATTTCATTAAGATTTAAAAATACGGTAGCAGGGTGCTTAGACTTCGATGCTATATGCTGCATCATTTTAGAGGTAAGCCCATTTTTATAAATAACTATTAAGGCACTTGAGCCTAATAAGTTAAGTTTATGGCTATAAAAAACAGATTCTGTAAAGGTATGTTTAATAAAGCGCAGCATAAGCCAAAAAGGCCTATGCTGCGTTAAACAAGAGCGTTTAGCCTTTGCTTGCATATGCGTCGTTATGAACGCCCGCAGCACGCCCAGAAGGATCTGCATTGTTTTGAAATGATGCATCCCAAGCAAGTGCTTCAGGGGTAGAGCACGCCACTGACTTACCATGTGGTACACACTTAGCTGATGCATCACCTGGGAAATGCTCTTCAAAAATTGTACGGTAGTAGTACGCTTCTTTAGAGTCTGGTGTATTAATAGGGTATTTAAACTTAGCGTTAGCAAGCTCTTGATCGCTTACTTGCTCGTTTACAAACTCTTTTAATGTATCAATCCAGCTGTAGCCAACACCATCTGAAAACTGCTCTTTTTGACGCCATAACACTTCCTCTGGTAGGTAGCCATCAAAGCCTGCACGTAAAATGTGTTTTTCAATTTTGCCATCTTTACACATTTTTGCTTCAGGGTTAATGCGCATTGCAACATCAACAAATTCTTTATCAAGGAACGGTACACGTGCTTCAACACCCCATGCCGCCATTGATTTATTAGCACGTAAACAGTCAAACATATGAAGCTTTGATACTTTACGGTTTAACTCTTCATGAAACTCTTGTGCATTAGGTGCTTTATGGAAGTACAAGTACCCACCAAATAGTTCATCTGCACCTTCGCCCGAAAGCACCATTTTAATACCCATTGCTTTAATTTGACGAGCCATTAAATACATAGGGGTTGATGCTCGAATAGTGGTTACATCGTACGTTTCAATGTGGTAAATAACTTCACGTAGTGCGTCAATACCTTCTTGAATAGTAAAAATGATAGGGTGGTGAACAGTACCGATCATTTCAGCCACTTTTTGTGCAGCCGCTAAATCAGGTGAACCTTCAAGACCAACAGAGAATGAGTGAAGCTTAGGCCACCATGCATCGCTTTCATCATTATCTTCAATACGTTTAGCTGCAAATCGTTGTGTAATAGCCGAAATAACAGATGAGTCTAAACCACCAGAAAGTAGCACACCATAAGGCACATCACACATTAGCTGGCGCTTAACTGCCGCTTCTAATGCTTTTTTAACGTCTTGAGCTTCTGCGCTGTTATCTTTAACTGCGTCGAAAGTTTCCCAGTCACGTTTGTAATAAGGCTTAAGCTCTCCATCTTTACTATAAAGGTAATGACCCGGAGGAAACTCTTCAATGTGCTTACATATTGGTGAAAGCGCTTTAAGTTCAGAGGCAACATAAAAGTTACCGTGCTCATCGTGGCCAGTGTAAAGTGGAATAATACCAATGTGATCACGACCAATTAGGTAAGCATCGTTTTCTTCATCGTATAAACAAAATGCAAAAATACCATTTAGGTCATCTAAAAACTCAGGACCTTTTTGTTTGTATAACGCTAAAATAACTTCACAGTCTGACTGAGTCTGAAATTCGAAATCAATATTTAGCTCTGCTGCCAGTTCTTTGTGGTTATAAATTTCGCCATTAACCGCTAAAATATTTGTTTTTTCAGGGTTGTATAAAGGCTGTGCGCCGCTTGATACGCCAACAATGGCTAAGCGCTCATGCACTAAAATCGCTTTTTCAGATGAATAAACACCAGACCAATCAGGGCCACGGTGCCTAAGCAGCTTCGACATTTCAATTGCTTGGGTACGCAACTGAGCGGCGTTAGATTTAATATCTAATACACCAAAAATTGAACACATAGTAACTCCTCATTCCTATTATGTGTGCAGCAAGGCAACTTTGCGATGCTGCGAAACCTTGTTTTATCAGAAATAATTACTCAAGTCACACTGCTTTTACAATTAATTAAGAATAATTTATGCACCAAGGCTGAGCCGGGTGCACCAAAATGGTAAATGCGTGGTTCCTACGGTTATTTTTACATCACCATCGTTGTTTAAAGCTTGAGCTATTATGACCTTGAGTGCGTTTATAAACGTTTCTTTACTCATGCTTGGAGCCCCATTATGGTGCACTGCCTGAATTACATAATACTAATAATTACAGCAACGATAATATTAAATTTAGTCGCCATAGTGATTACTAGTGTTCTGCTTTATCCACTAACTAAAGTGCCATACCTATGTAATGTAAAGCACCAATGCCAATTCTCGAAATTATTTAATTCGAATATAAGGCCCCCATTTCTTTTAGGTTTACCTTTTATTTTTAAGTGCAATTTTTAACTGTTCTAAATGGCCATTTAATTTGCGCTGCGCTTTAGCTGCATCTTCAAAAGTAACGTATTCAAACTTTACTGAATCACCCGGTCTAAATTGTGCGAATTGATGAAGATCAGCTTCTATTACCGTCCCAAGTAGAGGATAGCCACCCGTAGTTTGAGCATCATTTAGTAATACAATAGGTTCACCGTTTGGGGGTAATTGTATGCTCCCTGGGCTAACGCCTATTGATGGCAGTGAGTGAGTATGTGTAAGGGAGCTAGCTGCGTTTTCAAGCCTGACTCCCATGCGGTTACTATTGCGGGATACCTTAAAGCGTGTGTTTACAAAAGTATCTGTAATTTCTTGACCAAGGGTGTTGCTATGTGGACTTGAGTGAACCCTAATTATTTGTCGTTTAGCAGGGGTTAACGCACCTGTTTGTTTAAAGTCATTATTAATGTATTCGTCTATGGGTAAAATATCGCCTGCGCTAAGCGCATTGCCATTAAGCCCGCCAAAACATGCATTTAAATCAGTAGCGCGCGACTCCATAATAAGCGATGTTTTAATACCACCTTTAACCGCTAAATAGGCTCTTAAGCCTGCGCGACCTGTATTAAAGCACATAGTTTGATTGGCTTTAACGTTATAACTCCAGCCTGGGTAAATTGGTTCACCATCAATGCTTGCTTGTAAGTCGGCACCATGAAGCGATATTACTGTGCTACATAAAAACGTCAATTCGCATAAACCAACAGTGATCTCAAGCACTGCATCGTTGTCGTTATTATTAATTAAACGATTAGCAATAATTTGTGAGTAGGGATCTAAACTGCCTGTTTTACTTACCCCTAAGTGCCTATAACCTGTACGACCAAGATCTTGAACGCTCAATTGAACACCCGGTTTTATCACTTTAATCATGTTTAATACCCTCGCTTAAACTACACGGAACAAACTCAAGCGTATCACCTGGGTTAATTAAGCATGGGGTTTGTAGAGTGTGATCAAATAATAAAGTGTTAGTGTGTCCAATAATATGCCAACCACCAGGAGTGTCGGCTGGGTAAATGGCTGTTATGTCAGCACCAATGGCAACAGACCCTTTTGGTACCTTTGTGCGGGGCTCACTGCGCCTAGGGGTCTGCAAACGTTCATCAAGTCCATGTAAGTAAGCAAACCCTGGTTGAAAACCTAAAAATAAAACGTGGTAGTGGGTTTTACTATGGATGCTAATAACGTCTTCAATGGTTAAATTATTATATTTTGCAACGTAGGCTATATCTTCGCCGTTATAAACAGTATTAATTTTATGATGCTGAGATTTAAAAGACGCACTTTTAATGTCGCCCCAAATTGCTAATAGTGTTTTTTGCCATTTATTTAAATTATCGGCGTTTTTTAAATACAAGGTAAGAGAGTTCATAGCGGGTACTACATCAGCAAAGTCGCCGCTTTGTTTACAATGTGCTGTAAGTGCCCAAATTTTCTTTTGGATGGAGAGTACGTTATCTGGCTCTAAATGCGATGCATCAAAGAGTAATGAGCTGTTACTTAATGCATAAACGTAAGGGATTTGACTCATAAATAACTCGATTAAAACAACATGCTCTAACGCTAACACAGATAAATTAATTAGTTCATAGTGTTGCGATGAATGAAGCGGCATAAATAATTAGTTACCCTGATCTCTATTTCTTATAAACGCAAAGATGAAATTAAATACGCGTTAAGAGGGTCTTACTTAGCACGCACATGTTTAAGAGGTATTTTATGAAACACCAGCATTTATTATATTTATCGGGCGCTGCTATTATATTTAGCGCAGGCAGTTTTGCATTATCTATGGAAAAAGTAGAGCACAGTAATCTAGAAGCTACAACACACGTTGAAACCATAGTATTAGGCTCAGGGTGTTTTTGGGGAGCTGAAAAACGTTACGAAGCGCTAAATGGCGTGATTAATGCTGAGTCGGGTTATGCTGATGGAAGCGGTTTTAAAGCAACCTATAATAACATTACTGATCAATCACGCCGGTTTGATAAAAATAATTACGCTGAAGTTGTACAAGTTATGTATAACAGCAATATTATTTCCTCAGAGGACTTACTTAAAAATTACTTTGAAAGCCACGATCCAACGCAAATAAATCGCCAAGGTAACGATGTCGGTACTCAGTATCGCTCAGTTATTTTAACTACTTCAGATAAACAAGCCGAAATTGCAAACCAAGTTAAGTCGCAGTATCAGCAACTATTAACAGATGCTAGTTATGGCAAAATAACCACACAAATTAAACCGCTTGAAGGGTTTGTATCTGCCGAAGAGTATCACCAAAATTATCTCGAAAAGAACCCAAATGGTTATTGCCCAGATCATTCTACCGGTGTTGTTTTTAATAAAAAACCAACTGAAAAAGTTGATAACGCCATGCTTTTAACCGGCAAACAAATTGTTGTTCTTGATTCACGCGAGTACTGCCCATACTGTGAAAAGTTTAAAAAAGCAGTGGCTAACGATTATAAAGGCACAGTGCCTATGTCGTTTCGTCATGCAGATCAACTTGAAGGTTTAAAAATTAAGTCGGCAACGTGGGCTACGCCTACCATACTTTTTTTAGAAAATGGTGAAGAAGTATACAGTCGTCAAGGTTATACAAGCCCAGAGGAGTTTTATAAAGCATTAGGTGCATTTAAATTAGGCGATAGTGATGCCTATAAGGTTGCTTTTAATGCCCGTACAGACAGACCTTATTGTAAAGAGTACAAAGAGTTTAAAAACACACCCGATGGCACGTTTGTAGATAAGCTAAGTGGTGAGCCACTATTTGATACACGGGATAGGTTTAATTCAGGCACTGGTTGGCTTTCATTCAAGCATCCTGTTAAAAATAGTGTCACTCAACACGATGATAGTAGCTGGGGTATGACACGCATTGAGCTTAAATCTAAAAGCACAGGTATTCATTTAGGGCATTTATTTCCAGGCGAAGGGCCAAGAGGCACAGACCGTTACTGTATTAATGCAACGGTGCTTGAGTTTATCCCACGTGATGAAAGCTAAAATTATTAGCTAAGCCCGATTTAATCGGGCTTTATTTTTTATATAACTAAACTTTAACAAACTGTGAATATGATATATAAATTAAATTAAGAATCTAAAATAGGATGAACATCATTATTAAATTGCTTAACTACATAGCGCTGATTTATGGATCTATAACTACGAGCTTTGTAGTAGCCCAGCCAATTGAGAAGTACGTAGTCGGTGTAGAAAATATAGAATACCTTCCTTACTACGATGGTAGCGGTACAAATAAACTTGATTACTATGGTTTTAGCCGTGATTTATTAGAAATGTTTGCTGATAAGCAGGGTATAAAACTAGAGTTTTATTCACTACCTATTCCACGATTGTATAAAGAGTTTATAGAGCATCACCACGTAGACTTTAAATATCCTGATAACCCTAATTGGCAAGTGGGTTACAAACAGACGTTTAATACAGCCATTAATTATTCTGAACCCTCTTTAGTTACTCATACAGGCATAGCAAGTTTAAAACAAAATATTACACTCAAAGACTGTAAATCACTTGCTAAGGTGCGCGGTTTTACTTTGCAAGGATTAAATGAACTCACCACCAAGCCATCACTAAAAGTAGTTGAAACCGACAACGTAATCGAAATGATCTACTTACTATACAAAGAGCGAATAGACTGCATATACATATCTCATGATGTACTTGAATATAACTTAGGAGCGTTTTTTGACACCACAGTGCCGGTTTATTTTCAGCACCATTTACCAGTAGATGAGCAAGCCTTTTTATTATCTACAATAAATTATCCTAAGTTAGTTGAAAAATTTAATGCTTTTTTAAAAAACAATAAGCAAAAAATAAATGCACTTAAGCTGAAGCATAAGATAATCATTGAATAAATAGGGGGGATAATAAAAACGGCCCATATAAAGTCACCACCTTACATGAACCGCTTTTCACACTGACAACATCTTACACACACAATATAAGATTAGGTTTGCTACAAAGTAGCTAATTTGATTACTGCGTGGAGCTGGTGGAATAAAAAACAGTTCAAACTAAGTCACCACCTAACTTGAACTGCTTTTTCACACTGACAACATCTTACACACACAATATAAGATTCTTTTATTACCTAGTTAGAGCTATCACCTCTAAAAAGGTTGCATTTATTTGGTGCAAAACAATAAATTACTTTAAATAACTAAAGATATTTCATTGCTTGTTAGCGATGGATTAACTTTAAAATAAACCTACAAACTCGACAAACGATAAAAATAAAACTAATAAGTGAAAAAAATTAAGTTATAGACTTTAGTCTAGAGTGGGTTTTTAAGTGCTTGTTTATTAATAAGTAAAACTAAAGGGTTGCAAAGGGGGATAATAGGGCGGCGATTAAGTAACTATTTTAAAATAATTAAAAAGTAGTATTGCGTGCTTTAGATGCTCGTCGCCCTATATAAGTTAACTTTGAATTTTTCGAAAAGTAGATACAACCCATTTTGCAAATAAATCTAGTGCCGGATTGGGTGTGTTAGTTTCATGCTGTACTAAGTAATATTTATCTTTAGTGGTAAGTGGTCGTTCAAATAATTTATATAACCATTGTTCATCAAGCCAGCTTTGGCTAATGGGTAATGGAATAAGTGAAATACCGATACCTTGCTGTGCTGCCCGTGCTACACCAAACATACTGTCTATCTGAATAATTTGTGTAGGCGAAAAGTCATCAATCCCAGCTTTTTCAGCCCACTGATGCCATGCCCACGGGCGCGCTTTATGTAGAATAAGCGGTACTTGATTAAGCGCTTGGCAATGATCGTCTTTCCATTGCTTTAAAAGCTTTTCATTACATGCAGGTATGTACTCAAGATTAAACAGCTCTGTAGCTAAACCTTCAGTGGGTTTACTCGATGACAAAACAATCGATAAATCACTATGACGCGTCAACTCTTTACGGGTTTTTAGCGTATCCATTTGCAAGTTTATATTAGGATGCTCTGACGTCCACTCACTAAGCTTTGGCATAAGCAATTCGCTGGCAAAAAATTCAGGCAACGTAATTGTTAAATTAGTATTTTGTTGCATCTGACTAAACTCATTAATAGTGCCCTCCAGGGTGCTAATAATGGGAGATATAGCATCAAAAAAGTTTTTACCTGCTGTAGTTAAACTAATAGAGCGTGTTTTACGTTGGAATAGCTCTATTCCAAGTTGTTCCTCAAGTTGTTTTATTTGATGGCTTACCGCAGACGGCGTTAAGTACAGCTCATTGGCTGCATGCTTAAAACTTAAACTTCTTGCTGCAAAGCAAAAAGAGCGGAGGCCACGTATAGGAGTTTGCATGTTTTCCAGTATTATTTAATTTATTAAGACGCCTATCAAAGGCAAAAATCGAACCAACTATTTAATATAATAATATCAATTAGTTAAAAATAAAATTGACGCTAGTTCACAAAAAAGGTGCAGACTATCTACAAATTAGTGCAATTAATCTAAGCGCTTACATTTTATTTATAACGCTATTATAGATATAAATTTACTACAGATGTATGAATAAGACAGTAATAGGCAAAAAAAATCCCTCTTGCGAGGGATTTTGGGTAACTCAGCGCCATTGGCACTGGGAATGAGGTCGGTACATGGTAAAGCTATTTAAATTTATGTGATCAGTTACATAATTAAAAAACCATTTCTGGTACTTCACCGTCAACAAGTAATTTACCTGCTGTTTTACTAATTATTTCATCAACTGATACGCCAGGAGCACGTTCTAATAAATGAAATGCGCCGTCTTTAACTTCTAATACGGCTAAATCTGTTACTATTTTTTTAACGCAATTAACGCCTGTAAGCGGTAAAGAGCAGTTTTCTAGCAATTTAGAATCACCATGTTTACTTGCATGGGTCATAGTAACAACAATATTTTTCGCGCCAGCGACTAAGTCCATCGCGCCACCCATGCCTTTAATCAGCTTTTTTGGGATCATCCACGACGCAATGTTGCCGTTCTGGTCAACTTCAAATGCACCCAGAACGGTTAAGTCTACATGACCACCCCGTATCATGGCAAAACTATCTGCACTATTAAATATGGCTGCGCCTGTTGCAGCTGTCACGGTTTCTTTACCCGCGTTGATCATATCGGCGTCTAATTCTTCCTTAGTAGGGTATGGTCCCATGCCTAACAGACCATTTTCGGACTGTAACATAACTTCTATGCCCTCAGGTACATAGTTTGCGACGAGTGTCGGAATTCCTATGCCTAAATTAACGTAGTAGCCGTCTTGTAGTTCTTGTGCAACGCGCATTGCAACTTGTTCACGTGATAATGCCATAACTGTGCTCCTGCTTAATCTCGTGTTGTTACACGTTCAATGCGTTTTTCAAAGTTACCTTTAATAACGCGATTTACAAAAATACCTGGGGTATGAATTTGGCTGGGCTCAAGCTCACCGGGTTCTACAATTTCCTCTACTTCGGCAACGGTAATTTTACCTGCTGTTGCCGCCATAGGGTTAAAGTTCATAGCGGTGTGTCTAAACACTAAATTACCGTATCGGTCGGCCTTCCACGCTTTTACAATGGCAAACTCACCCGTTATAGACTCTTCTAAAATATGAGGGCGGCCGTTAAATTCTTTTACCTCTTTGCCCTCAGCCACTGGCGTACCGTAACCTGTAGCGGTATAAAAAGCCGGGATACCTGCACCACCTGCACGCATTTTTTCAGCAAGCGTGCCTTGTGGGGTAAGCTCTACATCAATTTCGCCGCTAAGAAGTTGTTGCTCGAATAGGGCGTTTTCGCCAACGTATGAGGCAATAACTTTTTTTATTTGTTTGTCTTTGAGTAAAATACCCAACCCAAAGTCATCTACACCGCAGTTATTAGAAACTACCGTTAGCTCTTTAGTTTTCATTTGCTTAATGTGTTTAATTAAGCCCTCAGGAATACCGCATAAACCAAAACCACCAGCAATTACGGTATCGCCATCTTTTAAACCTGCCATTGCAGCTTCGTAACTAGAAACCACTTTATCAAAACCGGCCATGAGACTCTCCTCATTGTGTTAACTGCCATTTGGCGAGTCAAACTATTATTTTTGTGTGTTGTGCAGTGCAATTGCCACTTTACTTACAGGGGCTTTACCAAGTGCTTGCGTAATTTGCCAGCCTGCGTTATTTAGCCTTTGTAAATCAATTCCATGTTCAATGCCAAGCCCATTGAGTAAGTAAACAACATCTTCAGTGGCAACATTTCCTGACGCACCCTTTGCATAAGGGCACCCGCCAAGGCCTGCAACAGCGGCATCAACCGTTGCTATTCCTAAGCTCAGTGCTGCGTAAATATTTGTGAGCGCTTGGCCATAAGTATCATGAAAGTGAACCGCTAATTTAGTTTTATCTATGTGTTGTAATAATAAAGATAACACCTCGGTAATTTTATTGGCGGTACCAACTCCTACGGTATCGCCAAGGCTTACCTCATAACAGCCAAGTGCAAGTAGCTTTTGTGTTACTTCAAGCACTTTTTGTGGCGCTATGTCACCTTCGTATGGGCAACCAGCAATGCAGCTTACATAACCACGCACGCGTATGTTATTGGCTTTTGCAAACGCCATTACTTCACTAAAGCGCTCAATACTCTTATCAATGCTGCAGTTTATGTTTTTTTGGCAAAATGATTCGCTTGCGGCAGTAAAAATAGAAAATTCTGTAACACCTGCATCCAGTGCAGCTTGGGCACCTTTTAAATTAGGCGTCAGGGCGCTTAAATTTACATGGGGTAAATCAAGCGCTTTTATCACGTCGGCTGAGTCGGCCATTTGTGGCACCCATTTAGGTGATACAAATGCACCTGCTTCTATATCTTTTAAGCCTGCATCACTGAGTGCATTAATTAAGGTGATTTTATCTTTTTTAGACACCGCTTTTTCGTTTTGCAGACCATCGCGGGCACCCATTTCTACAATACGCACTTTTGTAGGAAAAGCCGTCATTACGATGCCTCCTGCGCCGTGATATCTTCTACAATTGCAAGTAGGGCGCCATGGGTTACAAGCTCGCCCTCGGCAAAACAATAACTTTGTAAAATACCATCGTGTGGAGCGTTCAGCGTGTATTCCATTTTCATAGCTTCAATAATAACAACCGCATCGCCTTTGGTTAAAGTGCTTCCTACTTCAACTAAGTGCTTAACTACTGTGCCATTAAGTGGGGCCGCAAGTGGTAGTGCGTCACTTTCGTGGCTGCTAATGTAATGTTTAGTATTTAGAGCAAGCTTGATTTGCAGCGCAGCAAACATGACGCTAATACTGTTATCAACGTGGCTTACATGGGCTGTAAATTTTTCGCCATTAATAAACACGCTGCATATGTTTTGGTTTATTTCACCGGTAACCTCAAACGGTTTTTCATTATGGTTAATGACATAACCCGTTTTAGTTTTAACGGCGTTTATAGGTAAATCTGTAAATGGAACATCCACTTTTTGCGGTGCATTAAGCGTAAAACCACTTAATTGTTGCCAAGGGCTTGAACTTTGAACAGCTTTGTTTTTAGCGCTAAGCGATTCAAGGTAAGCAAAGGCTGCAATTATGTGTGCTTTTTCAAGTGCGATACTATCAACACTCACCAATGCATCACCTTGCTCAGCAATAAAGTGGGTACTTGGCGCACCTTGAGCAAACGTAGGGTGGCTTGCTAAGTTATGTAAAAAGCCAATGTTAGTGCTAAAACCCGCTAAGTGAAATTGCTCAAGTGCATAGCGTAAACGCGATAATGCTTGCTCTCGGTTATCATCATGCACAATCAGTTTTGCAATCATAGGGTCGTAAAACGGGCTTATATCATCGCCTTGTGCAATACCAGTATCAATACGTACAAACTCACTGTTAAGTGGTGTGCTTAACGCTTCTATTGTGCCCGAGCAGGGGATAAAGTCGTTACTTGGATCTTCTGCATAAATACGCGCTTCAAAGCTGTGGCCTTGGAGTTGTATGTCTGATTGCGTTAACGGCAGTGTTTGCCCAGCGGCAATATTAATTTGCCAATTAACTAAATCTACACCGGTTACCATTTCGGTTACTGGGTGTTCTACTTGAAGGCGCGTGTTCATTTCCATAAAGAAAAACTCATCACCGCAAAGCAAAAACTCAACCGTACCTGCACCTCTGTAATTTATTGCCAGAGCGCAGCGTACTGCGGCTTCACCCATTTCTTTGCGTAGCTCGTCAGATAAACCCGGAGCAGGGGCTTCTTCAATAACTTTTTGATGACGGCGCTGCAGGGAACAATCCCGATCGCCTAAATAAACACAGTTACCGTGGTTATCGGCAAACACCTGTACTTCAACATGGCGAGGCTGGTCAACATAGCGCTCAAGCAGTACTAAGTCGTTACCAAAACCGGCTATTGCTTCTCGCTGTGCGCCCTCAAGTGCAGTTATAAAATCGTTGGCTTGCTCAACTACGCGCATGCCTTTACCGCCACCACCAAAGGCCGCTTTAATTAGCACGGGGTAGCCAATTTTTTCCGCCTCAGATTGTAAAAAAGCAGGGTCTTGATTATCACCATAATACCCAGGCACTAATGGCACATTGGCAGCGGCCATTATTTCTTTAGCGCGGGTTTTAGAGCCCATAGCCTCTATGCTGCTGGCAAGTGGGCCAATAAACGCAATGTTGTTTGCTTCACAGGCTTTAGCAAATTCACTGTTTTCAGATAAAAATCCATAACCTGGGTGAATACAGTCAGCGCCTGCATTTTTAGCTACTTGCAAAATTTTGTCGGCAACTAGATATGAGTCTTTACTTGGTGCTGGGCCAATGTGGTAGGCCTCATCAGCCATTTTTACATGTTGTGCATGTTTGTCGGCGTCAGAATAAACAGCCACTGTCGTTAGGCCCATTTGTTTTGCACTTCGCATTACACGGCATGCAATTTCACCACGGTTGGCAATTAATATCTTTTTTAAAGTGTGTGTGTTCATAGTTAATCCTACAGTTGCCAAGCGGGAGGGCGTTTATCAAAAAAGGCACTTAGCCCTTCTTGGCCTTCAATAGATACACGAATTTTTGCAATACGTTCGGCCGTGAGCTCAATAAGTTCATCGTTAATTGGCTTATTTGCTACATCATTTATTAATGATTTAGCGGCTTTTACAGCGACAGGGCCGTTATCGATTAATGTTTGCAGCATGTTATCAAGTGCACAATCTAAATTACCGGTTACCTGATGAACCAAACCAAGTTGTTTTGCTGTGTGGGCATCAAACACCTCGGCGGTTAAAAAGTAGCGGCGCGCAGCGCGCTCACCAATGGCTTTAATTACATAGGGGCTAATTACCGCAGGTATAAGTCCTAATTTTACTTCACTTAAGCAAAACTGGGCGTCATCTTTACTTAGGGCAATATCGCAACATGCAATTAAGCCTAACGCTCCGCCAAACGCAGCGCCTTGTACAGCACATATGGTTGGATGAGGGGAGGTAGCTAACACCTGCATTAATTTAGCGAGCTGCATAGAGTCGGCAAGGTTATCGGCGTAATTGTTATCAGCCATTGATTTCATCCAGGCTAAATCGGCACCTGCAGAAAAATGCTTTCCTTCAGTTTTTAAAACCAAAGCGCGAATATCGAGCGTATTTGCATGCTCTATGCACTGAATTAGCTCGTGTATTACTTCACTATTAAATGCGTTACGTTTTTCAACTCGGCTTAAAACAAGTACAGCCACATTAGATTTTGTTATTTGTAGTGTTACTGACATTTTTACGCTCCGGTTACATTCTAAATACGCCAAACTTAGAGTCTTGCTCAGGTGCATTTTTAGCTGCACTTAAGGCAAGGCCTAATACGTTACGAGTATCGGCAGGGTCAATAATGCCGTCGTCCCACAAGCGCGCGCTTGCGTAATACGGGTGGCCTTGCTCTTCGTATTGATCAATAATTGGCTTTTTAAAATCGCTAACTTCTTGCTCGCTCATGCTATGGCCTTTACGTGCTAAACCATCTTGCTTAACTTGAGCCATTACACCTGCGGCTTGCTCACCGCCCATTACTGAAATACGGGCATTGGGCCACATCCACATCATGGTTGGTTCAAATGCGCGGCCACACATACCATAGTTACCCGCGCCGTAAGAGCCACCAATTAGCACCGTAAATTTAGGCACATCGGCACACGAAACCGCCATCACCATTTTAGCGCCGTGCTTTGCTATGCCTTCAGCTTCGTATTTTTTACCCACCATAAAGCCGGTAATATTTTGTAAAAACACTAAAGGAATATTGCGCTGTGCACATAGTTGAATAAAGTGCGCGCCTTTTTGCGCCGACTCACTAAATAAAATGCCGTTATTAGCCACTATGCCAACAGGGTTGCCATAAATGCTGGCAAAACCTGTTACCAGCGTTTCACCAAAGTAACGTTTAAATTCATCAAATGATGAGTCGTCCACTGTGCGGGCAATGACTTCACGCACATCAAACGGCTTTTTGAGGTCGGTGCCTACAATGCCGTAAAGCTCGTTTATATCGTAACGTGGCGGTTTAATATCCTCTAAAAGAGGGGCTGTAGGGCGCGTGTAATTAATACGCTCAATACATTGACGCGCAATAGATAGCGCATGCTCGTCATTTTCAGCAAAGTGATCAGCCACGCCTGATGTTTTACAATGCACATCGGCGCCGCCAAGTTCTTCAGCGCTTACTACTTCACCTGTGGCTGCTTTTACAAGCGGCGGGCCTGCTAAAAATATAGTGCCTTGCTCTTTTACAATTATGCTTTCATCGGCCATTGCAGGTACGTAGGCGCCACCAGCAGTACATAACCCCATTACCACAGCAATTTGAGGAATGCCTTTACCCGACATACGAGCTTGATTGTAAAAGATACGTCCAAAATGCAATTTATCAGGAAATACATCGTCTTGCTCAGGCAGGTTAGCACCGCCCGAATCAACTAAATAAATACATGGTAAGTGGCAGCGCTCGGCTATGTCTTGTGCGCGTAAATGCTTTTTAACGGTAAGCGGAAAGTACGTACCGCCTTTTACAGTGGCATCGTTTGCAATGATCATGCACTCAATGCCTTTAACTCGGCCAATACCTGCCACTACACCTGCACAGGCAATTTCTTGTTCGTACACACCAAAGGCTGCAAATTGCGAAATTTCTAAAAACGGTGAGCCTTCATCTAATAAAGTGCTAATGCGGTCGCGTACAAATAATTTACCACGCCCTTCATGGCGCTCTTTTAATGCAGCACCACCGCCTAAGCTAATGGTGGCCACTTTGCTTTGTAAATCATCAACTAAAGCCGCCATGTTTTTGTGATTTTGCACAAAAGTAGGGTCGTGAGGATTAACGCTCGATTTTAATATCGTCATAATTTAATCCTTAACGGCTTTCGGTGAATAGTTCGCGGCCAATTAGCATGCGGCGAATTTCTGATGTGCCAGCGCCAATTTCGTATAATTTAGCATCACGTAATAAGCGGCCTGTGGCGTATTCGTTTATGTAGCCGTTACCACCTAAAATTTGAATGGCATCTAGCGCCATTTTGGTGGCAAGTTCAGCAGCATATAAAATGGCGCCTGCGGCATCTTTACGGGTGGTTTCGCCGCGGTCGCAGGCTTTAGCAACAGTATAAACGTATGAGCGCGCTGCGTTCATTTGCGTATACATGTCGGCCACTTTGCCTTGAATTAACTGAAATTGACCAATAGGGGTGTCAAACTGTTTACGCTCATGAATATAAGGCACAACTATATCCATACATGCTTGCATAATGCCAAGCGGGCCAGCAGCAAGTACTACGCGTTCGTAATCAAGGCCGCTCATAAGTACTTTAACGCCTTCGTTTAAGTTACCTAAAATGTTTTCTTCGGGTACTTCGCAGTTTTCAAACACCAGTTCACAGGTGTTAGAGCCACGCATGCCGAGTTTGTCGAGCTTTTGTGCAGTAGAAAACCCAGCAAAGCTGCTTTCAACAATAAAAGCAGTAATGCCTTTAGCGCCGGCGTTTAAATCTGTTTTTGCGTAAATAACAAATGTGTGTGCGTCGGGGCCATTGGTGATCCACATTTTATTACCATTTAAAATGTACTTATCGCCTTTTTTCTCGGCTTTAAGTTTCATCGATACCACGTCAGAGCCTGCGTTTGGCTCGCTCATGGCAAGGGCACCAATATGTTCGCCACTAATGAGTTTTGGTAGGTATTTTTCTTTTTGTGCTTGATTACCGTTACGGTTAATTTGATTTACACACAAGTTTGAATGCGCACCATAGCTTAAGCCAATTGATGCACTAGCGCGGCTAATTTCTTCCATTGCAATTACATGCTCTAAGTAACCTAAGCCTGCACCGCCAAAGTCTTCAGAAACGGTCATACCAAGTACACCCATTTCGCCCATTTGCGGCCAAAGCTGATTAGGAAACGCATTATCAATATCAGTTTGCTCAGCCAGTGGCGCAATTTCTTGGCTTGCAAAGCTATTTACATGGTCGCGGATCATATCGGCGGTTTCGCCTAGGCCAAAGTTCATCTCTTTATAAAGTGAAATAGTGCTCATGATTCATTCCTGTGTGAGTGTGTGTTGTCAGTGTGTTTTTATTATTAAAATAGGCTACTCGTCTATTTTATTGAGTGTGTCTCTGCAGCGGCGCTCCGCTGTCACTAATTCCATAAGCACAACTTTTATGTCGTCCATTTGTTGAGAAAGGTCGGCTTTTTTCTCAGCTATTAAGTCGAGCATAGTCACCAGCTGTTTAGCGCTTGATTTATCGGCGTCGTACAGTTCAAACAAACGGCCTGTTTCAGCAAGCGTAAAGCCTAGGCGTTTACCGCGTAATATAAGTTTTAAGCGAACTTTGTCGCGCTTTGAATAAATACGGGTTTGGCCGTTACGCTCTGGGCTTACTAAGCCTTGGTCTTCGTAAAAACGAATAGAGCGGGTAGTAATATCAAACTCTTTAGCTAAATCGCTAATGCTAAAGGTTTGTTCATTACTGCCAGGTACGTTGGCTGAACTTGCAAAGTTTGTTTGGTTATCTGGTTTCATAGTTGTGTTTACCTCATTCGAATAACTCCAATATAAGTGAAGTTTACGTAAAGGTAAAGCTCGGTGTGGTATGAAACTATTTATAAAGGAGTGTTGGCGTGAAATGTTAAATTTAATTATTAATATTCAGTGGTTTATTTTTATTTATGTTGATTAACCGTACTGCTGGAAAATAAACCTTACACTTTTAAAACTAAAAATTAAGCGTTTTTTAGTTGACGTTAGCGTAAACGTTAGTATTGTGTATGGGTATTAAATAATAAATGAACACTAAATTAATAGAGCAAATATTCTAACAACTATTTGCATAAAAATACAACGGAGTTAGTTATGACTTTAGAATCAGTGGTAATTGTAGCAGCTAAGCGCACGCCTATGGGCGGCTTTATGGGCGCATTAACCGATGCACAATCTACCGAGCTTGGCGCTACCGCCATTGCAAGTGCACTTGCACAAACTGGTTTAGCTAATGATGCAATAGATGAAGTAATTATGGGCTGTGTTTTGCCAGCGGGTCTTGGCCAAGCGCCAGCTCGCCAAGCCATGTTAAAAGCAGGCCTTGCTCTGGGTACCGGTGCCACCACCATTAATAAAGTATGTGGTTCTGGTTTAAAAGCAGCCATGCTAGCAAACGACTTAATTAAAGCGGGCTCAATTAGCAGTGCAATTGCCGGCGGTATGGAAAGCATGAGTAATGCACCTTACTTTATACCTAAGGCTCGTGGTGGTATGCGTATGGGCCACGGTGAAATTAAAGATCACATGATGAGCGACGGCCTAGAAGATGCTTACGATAACAAAGCAATGGGCTGTTTTGCACAAGACACAGCCGATGAATATGGTATTGGCCGTGAGCAAATGGATGCATTTGCACTAGGCTCGTTAAGTAAAGCTAATACTGCAATTGAAAACGGCAGCTTTGAGAACGAAATTGCCCCGCACACCATCAAAACCCGTAAAGGCGATGTAACCGTATCGATTGACGAGCAGCCGGGTAATGCCCGCCCAGAAAAAATTCCTAGCCTTCGCGCAGCCTTTAAAAAAGACGGCACCATTACGGCGGCTAATTCATCGTCAATTTCTGATGGTGGTGCAGCACTTATATTAATGAGCGAATCAAAAGCAAAAGAGCAAGGCTTAACACCGCTTTGTAAAATTGTAGCGCACAGTACGCACTCTCAAAAACCAAGTGAATTTACGGTAGCACCTGTAGGCGCAATGAACAGCGTGCTTGAAAAAGCAGGCTGGGCAACCACTGATGTTGACCTTTGGGAAATTAACGAAGCGTTTGCCATGGTAACTATGCTTGCCATTAACGAATTAAAGCTTGATGAGAGCAAAGTAAATGTAAATGGTGGCGCGTGTGCACTTGGCCACCCAATTGGTGCCAGCGGCGCGCGAATTTTAGTAACTCTGATTCATGCACTTAAAAACCGTGGCCTTAAAAAAGGAATTGCGTCTTTATGTATTGGTGGCGGCGAAGCCGTAGCCATGGCGGTAGAGGCTTACTAACAAAGCAGTTAATTAACTAACAGCAACTAAAATGCACCGTACTCATACTAATAACAAAACGGTGCCATTTTAAAAGAACACACTCACAATAGGATTTACACATGCACCAAGTTCCACTACTTATAAATGGCGAATTTGTTCAGTCGGCTTCTAAAGAGCTTATTGATGTAATTAACCCCGCAAATCAAGAAGTACTTGCGCAAGTTCCATGTACTACCGACTCAGAAATGGATGCCGCTATTGCCTCAGCCTCAGAAACATTTAAAACGTGGAAAGACGTACCCATTACTGAGCGTGCCCGTATTATGATGAAATACGCGGCGCTATTAAAAGACCACCACGATGAGCTTGCAACCATTATTTGCCATGAACTAGGTAAAACTTTTGAAGATGCAAAAGGCGATGTTTGGCGTGGTATTGAAGTAGTAGAGCAAGCAGCTAATGCACCATCATTAATGATGGGCGAAACAATGGAAAACGTTGCCCGTAAAATAGATACCTACTCTTACATGCAGCCCCTTGGTGTTTGTGCGGGTGTTACTCCGTTTAACTTTCCGGCGATGATCCCACTTTGGATGTTTCCGCTAGCTATTGTGTGTGGTAACACCTTTATTTTAAAACCGTCTGAGCAAGACCCACTTACACCTATGCGTTTAGCAGAGCTATTTATTGAAGCCGGCGCACCAAAAGGTGTATTACAAGTTGTACACGGCACAAAACCACAAGTAGACCGCCTACTAGAAGATAAAGCAGTACGTGCTATTTCGTTTGTAGGTTCGTGTGGCGTAGGTGCGTACATTTATTCTAAAGGCACACAAAACCTTAAACGCGTACAAGCGTGTGTGGGGGCTAAAAATCACATGGTTATAATGCCAGATGCGAGTAAATCGCATGTTGTAAATAACCTTGTTGGCGCATCGGTTGGTGCTGCAGGCCAGCGCTGTATGGGTATTTCGGTTGCTGTGTTTGTAGGCCAAGCAAGCGAGTGGGTAGATGAAATAAAAGCAGGCTTTGAAAACGTACGCCCAGGCGTATGGGATGATAAAAACGCAGCCTATGGCCCACAAACATCAAAAGCCGCAAAAGAGCGTATTTTATCGCTTATAGCAAGCGGTAAAGAGCAAGGCGCAACTTGTTTAATAGATGGTTCACACTTTACTGTAGAAGGCTACGAGCAAGGTAACTGGGTTGGCCCAACGCTATTTACCGACGTGACAAAAGAGATGGATTTATACAAAGAAGAAATTTTTGGTCCTGTGCTTGCCTGTATGTTTGTAGATACGCTAGAAGAGGCAATTGCCCTTATTAACGACAGCCCATACGGTAACGGTACATCACTATTTACTTCAAGCGGTGCTGTTGCTCGTAAATTCCAACACGAAATAGAAGTAGGGCAAGTGGGTATTAATGTGCCCATTCCGGTGCCGCTGCCGTTTTTCTCGTTTACAGGTTGGAAAGGCTCGTTTTACGGCGATACGCACACCTACGGTAAGCAAGGCATACGTTTTTACACCGAAACTAAAACCATTACCTCACGCTGGTTTGAAGACGACATCGCTTCAGGTCCAAATATGAGCATTAATTTAAAATAAACACACTCAAAAATAATAATAAAGAAGAGCGCAAAGGCTAAACTCGCTGACAAGCAACTAGAACACACACATCAGCCTTGCCGCTCTTCACACCTATCCCAATAGGGCACACTAACAACACACAATTAAAGAGGTCTAACATGGACTTTAACTTATCAGAAGATCAACAAGCCTTTGCAGGAACTGCACGCCAATTTGCCGAATCAGAACTTGCCCCACATGCAGCAAAGTGGGATCGCGAGCATATTTTTCCTAAAGATACGATTAAAGCCGCAGGCGAGCTTGGTTTTTGTGGTTTATACACGCCAGAGGAAGCCGGCGGCCTTGGGTTATCACGTTTAGATTCAAGCATTATATTTGAGCAGCTTGCTATGGGCTGTACTGCTACAACGGCCATGTTAACTATTCATAATATGGCGACGTGGATGGTGGCAAGTTTTGGTACCGACGCAGTTAAAGACACATACGTAGAGCAATTAGTAATGGGCGAGCTACTTGCCTCTTATTGTTTAACAGAGCCGGGCTCAGGCTCAGATGCGGCATCACTAAAAACAAAAGCCGTACTTGAGGGGGATGAGTACGTTATTAACGGCTCAAAAATGTTTATATCGGGTGCGGGCGAAACCGAAGTATTAGTGGTAATGGCTCGCACTGGTGGCGAAGGCGCAGCGGGTATTTCGGCATTTGTAGTACCGGCCGATGCACAAGGTGTTGAGTACGGAAAAGCAGAAGAAAAAATGGGTTGGAACGCACAACCAACACGCTTAATTAGTTTTGAAGATGTGCGCATACCTGCGCATAACTTATTAGGTAAAGAAGGTGAAGGCTTTAAATTTGCAATGCAAGGCTTAGATGGCGGGCGCATTAATATTGCAACGTGCTCAATTGGTACAGCACAAGCCGCGCTAAACACGGCAAAAGAGTACTTAAAAGAGCGCACTCAATTTGGTAAGCCACTGGCTGCGTTTCAGGCTTTGCAATTTAAAATTGCAGATATGAATACCGAACTTGTAGCTGCGCGCCAAATGGTAAGGCTTGCGGCATTTAAACTTGATACCGGTGATTGCGAAAAAACGACTTACTGCGCCATGGCTAAACGCTTTGCGACGGACGTTGGCTTTACCGTGTGTAACGATGCACTGCAAATTCATGGTGGTTACGGTTACATAAAAGAATACCCGCTTGAGCGCCATGTACGTGATGTGCGCGTTCATCAAATTTTAGAAGGCACTAACGAAATTATGCGCGTAATTATAGCGCGCCGTATTTTAGCTGAATCTGCAAGCGACGTTTTATAAGGAGCAAGTTATGTCACAATCAAAGCCGAGTATTGAGCTAACAACCGAAGGCCATGTTGCAATTTTAACTATGTCTAACCCGCCAGCTAATACCTGGACAAAAGACACCCTAATAGATTTAAAAAATAAAGTTAACGAGCTAAACAATAACAAAAATATTTATGCCTTAGTGCTTACTGGCGAAGGCGAAAAGTTTTTTAGCGCCGGTGCCGATTTGAACGTATTTGCCAGTGGCGATAAAGGCGTTGCCGCTGATATGTCGCGTGTTTTTGGTGAAGCATTTGAAGCACTAACTAATTTTACAGGGGTGTCGGTTGCGGCCATTAATGGTTATGCCATGGGCGGCGGGCTAGAAGTTGCCCTTGCCTGTGATATACGCATAGCAGAAGAGCAAGCACAAATGGCACTGCCAGAGGCAAAAGTGGGTTTGTTACCGTGTGCTGGTGGAACACAAAATTTAGCATGGCTTGTAGGTGAAGGCTGGGCAAAACGCATGATTTTATGCGGCGAGCGCTTAAAAGCCGATAAAGCCCTGCAAATTGGCTTAGTAGAAGAAGTAGTACCACAAGGTGAAAGTTTTGCAGCGGCGTTAAAACTTGCCAACCAAGTAAGCGAACAAAGCCCAAGCTCTGTTTCTGCATGTAAAACATTAATTCAAAAAGGGCGCCATCAACCTATGGCAAGCGTATTACCACTTGAGCGTGAATTGTTTGTTGGTTTATTTGATACACAAGATCAACAAGAGGGTGTAAATGCCTTTTTAGAAAAACGTCGTGCTAATTGGGTAAACGGCTAATGAGTAACTTAACGTTATTAAATAATGCAGACGACCCCGTGCTATTTGAAACGGCAACTGCAGCAAACGGCAGCTTAATTGGGGTTATTACACTCAACGTACCAAAAGCATTAAACGCACTTAATTTTGACATGATCAAATTACTAGAGCCGCAGCTGCGCGCTTGGCAAGACGATGATGCAATCGCAATGGTGTTGTTAAAAGGCGCAGGCGATAAAGCGTTTTGTGCTGGTGGCGATGTAGTTAGCCTTCATCATGCAATGGCGCAAGGTAAACCCACAAGCCTAGTTGAAGAGTTTTTTACTCTTGAGTACAAACTTGATTACCTTATTCATACCTTTGATAAACCAATCCTTGTTTGGGGTAACGGCATAGTAATGGGGGGCGGTTTAGGCCTAATGGCAGGTGCTAGCCACCGCGTAGTAACCGAAACGTCGCGCATTGCCATGCCAGAGCAAACCATAGGCTTATACCCAGATGTAGGGGGCAGTTACTTTTTACATAAAATGCCACACAGTGTAGGGCTATTTTTAGGGTTAACGTCGGCTTCTATTAATTGTGAAGATGCGCGCTTTGTATCGCTTGCCGATCACTTTATCGACAGCACTAAATATGATGACATGCTAGCGCAAATTTTAGCTGCTAAGTGGGGCAAAACTGCAAGCTTAAATCATGAGCGTTTAACTAAATTATTAACCGATTTAGATAACCAATCTGCCCGTATGCCAAAAGGTAATATTAAAGCTAACTTAGCAACCATTCAAAAATTAGCTGAATTTAATACACTACAAGAACAGGTTGATTATATTTTAGGCCTAACTACTGACGATAAATGGCTGCAACGTGCTCAAAAGTCACTTAAGCATGGCTGCCCACTAAGTTGTGCACTGGTTAGTGAACAATTAAAAGCCAGTAAAGGCCAAAGCTTATTAGCGTGTTTTAAAATGGAGCTGGGTATGTCTGTACGCGCTGGCGAAGTTGGTGAATTTCAAGAAGGCGTAAGAGCGTTATTAATAGATAAAGACGGCGCGCCAAATTGGCAATACAAAACACTGAGCGATGTACCACAAACAATAATAGAGAGCTTTTTTGCTAATCGTTTTGGCAAAAACCACCCACTAAATGGCTTACACACGCCATCACACACATAAAGGAAAGACGATGACTAAACTCAATATTGGTTTTATCGGCTTAGGTAATATGGGCGGCCCAATGGCGGCTAACTTAATTAAAGCCGGCCACAGTGTTACGGCATTCGATTTAAACCAGTCGGTCTTAAATGAACTTGTAAGCAAAGGTGCACACGCAGCTGAAAATGCAAAAGCATGTGCAACCAATGCCGATATACTTATTAGTATGTTACCAGCAAGCAAGCATGTTAAATCGCTCTACTTAGGTAATAACGACGACAGCGGCTTAATTAACGTGCTGAGCAAAAATACCCTAATTATTGATTGCTCAACAATAGATGCAGAGTCGGCCCGAGTGGTTGGTAGCGCACTTGGCGAGCAGGGCATTAGCTTTGTAGATGCACCAGTATCGGGCGGCGTTGCAGGCGCAGCGGCTGGCACGCTTACGTTTATAGTTGGTGGTAGTAAAGCCGCGTTTAATACAGCACAGCCAATACTCAGTGATATGGGTAAAAACATATTCCATGCAGGCGATATTGGCGCAGGGCAAGTTGCCAAAATATGTAACAACATGCTGTTAAGTATTTTAATGGCAGGCACCAGCGAAGCACTACAAATGGGCATAAATAACGGCCTAGATGCAAAAGTACTTAGCGACATAATGACCGCAAGTTCTGGCCGTAACTGGACGCTTGAGCTATACAACCCGTGTCCAGGTGTAATGGATACCGCACCTGCTAGTAACGATTATAAACCAGGCTTTATGGTCAATTTAATGGCTAAAGATTTAGGCCTTGCCATGGAAGCTGCGCAGCAAAGTAATTCATCAACCCCAATGGGGTCAATGGCTAAAAACTTATACACTATGCTTCAGCACCAAGGTGCAGGCAGTGATGATTTTAGTGCCATTTTTAAACTGTTTTCTAAGTAGGAGCAAGGCGTGGAAATTAAAAATAACACGGTAGTAATAACCGGTGGCGCACAAGGCTTAGGCTTTGCAATGGCGCAAAAGTTTGCACTTATGGGCGCTAACATTGCACTTATAGATATGGCGCAAGAGTTATTAAACACAGCGTGCGAGAAACTAACACAACTGGAAGGTGTATCTGGCACTATTAAAGGCTACGCTGCAAACGTAACAAATGAGAGCGAAGTAGAAAACGTATTTAATACCATTAATAGCGATTTTGGCCACATTGGTGTGCTTATAAACAACGCCGGTATTTTACGCGACGGCATGTTTATTAAAGCCAAAGACGGCAAAGTGGTTAAAAAAATGTCCCTTGAGCAATTTCAATCAGTGATTGATGTAAATCTCACTGGCGTATTTTTATCAGGGCGCGAAGCGGCAAGCCACATGATTGAATCAGGCAAAGGCGGCGTAATTGTGAATATGTCGAGCGTAGCGCGCGCAGGTAACATAGGCCAAACAAACTACGCGGCATCAAAAGCAGGCGTAGTGGCACTTACCACCACATGGGCTAAAGAACTTGGCCGCTTTGGTATACGCGTAGGCGCTATTGCACCAGGTGTAATAAGCACCGCCATGACCGACGCCATGAAACCCGAAGCCAAACAACGTATGCTTGCAGTCACACCCGTAGGGCGCTTAGGCGAAAGCGACGAAATTGCCCATACTGCACAATACATAATCGAAAACGACTTTTTCACCGGCCGCGTGGTTGAAATAGACGGCGGTATTCGTTTGTAAACCGAACTGAATTAAGGTTGATTTAAAAAGCATGGCGCTTGTGGGCTGTGCTTTTTTGTTTTGAATAGGGAAGTTTATAATCTTGAAAAAGGGCTAACAACCCCGTTAGCACCTTGTTGTAGTACATGGGTATATATTTGCGTAGTACGTACATCGCTGTGTCCTAGTTGTGTTTGTACTGTACGTATATCAGCGCCGCTTTGCAGCAAGTGCGTAGCAAATGAGTGGCGCAAAGTATGTGGGGTAACATGTTTATTTATATTTGCATCAAAAGCGGCTTTTTTAACAGCGCGTTGTAATTGCTTTTCATCAATATGATGGCGCCTTAATTGTTTACTCTCGGGATCAAGACTTAATTTATGTGATGAAAATAAATATTGCCAGCCCAGCTGCTTATTATGATTTGGATATTTTTTACGTAACAAATGCGGCATGTACGCACCGCTATACAAAGGGTTTTTAAGATCTAATTGTAGATAACTATCAACTAATTGTATCTGAGAACGTAATTGCGGTGTGAGCTCTACGGCAAGGGTTACAACACGATTTTTGCCTCCTTTGCCATCCCAAATTCGGATGCAGTTATAGTCAAAGTCAATATCGTGTACCCGTAAACGTAGTACCTCCATTAATCGCATACCACTGCCATAAAGTAATCCACAGGGTAAATAATGCTTTGCAGAGCACACTTTAAAAAAATTATTTATTTCTTGCTGCGTTAAAACTACCGGTAGTTTAGTTGCTCGTTTGCTCTTAATAAAACCTAATGATAATGAGAGTGGCTTTTTAATCACTTCTTTAAATAAAAAGCTCAACGCATTTAAGGCTTGTGTTTGAGTGTTAGGAGCAACATTTTGTTGGTTGACTAAGTGATTTAAAAAAACTTCGACCTCATTATCTCCCATCGTTGTTGGGTGCCTCATAGAGTTAAAACGAATAAACGAAGCTATCCAGTATAAATACGCTTTAATGGTACTTTTAGCATAACGCTTTAGATACATTTGTTCGGCTATCATAGCTAAAAAAGGTGATTTCATGATATGAATCCTTAGTGAAAGGTAACTGTATATATAGACAGTGCTTGTTGTTTTGTCCAATATTACTGATCTCCACCATTTTGGTGCATTTTCGCACAGACTAAAAATAACTCTTAGTTAACTAATTGTTTACAGGCGTTTATTTGATGGTTAAGATAAATGCATTGTAATATATGGACATTTGTCGGTTTATAAAACGACAAATGTCGTAGACAAAATTGTTAACTGGTTATCACAAGGATTGGTATGAGTCGAAATAGTCAGCAAAAAAGAGCCAAAAAGAAAGCTTTAAAAGTTAAAGTTGCTAATCAAAAAGCTGAGAGACTGAGAGTTAAGATGAATACTATTGCAACTATTTACCTTGATGAATCAGGAAACACAGGCTCAAACCTATTAGATGAAAATCAGCCTGTATTCTCTCTAGCTAGTTGTAGTTTTACTGAAAAGGAAGCACAACTACTAAGTGATTTAGTGGGAAGCCAATCTGAACATGAAATTCATTTCAAAAGGTTAAAAAGAAGAAAGCCCGGACAAGACGGAATAATTCGTCTTATGAAACATGCACTAATCAACCCAGACAATATTAAAGTTAATATATTTCATAAACGATTTATGATCACGTCAAAAATTGTGGATACGTTAATAGAACATATGCTCCATATGCGTGGTGAAGACTTATATCTTAATGGTCAAAATATTGCTCTTTCGAACATGCTTTTCTATTGTTTAGAATCCTTCTGTGACGAAGCTAAAGTCACAGAAATGTATCGTAAATTTGTTCTAATGATTAAGGAAAGAACACCAGAAAGTATTTCAGTCTTTTATTCCTCAGTTACAGAAGTAAAAGAGTCATCTTCACAAGAGAGTTTTAAATCTTCGATTGATCAAATACTGGAAACTGAAGGTTATATAGATGGAGCTTTAGCTAATATTGATAAAACGACTCTAGACCCTTCAATACCAGCTCTTTTCGCACAATGTGTGCAATGGGCACAGTCATTCCCTAGAGGATTTCATTTGATCCATGATGACTCCCATACTGTTGAACAACAAAAATTATTGTTTGCACAATTCATGGATTGGACGCAAGAGACAATAGAATATGGATATGATAGGCGAAAATTTGGCTTACCGTTGAAAGGTAAGTCATTAAAGTTTGAAAGCTCTCACGATCACCTTCAATTACAAATAGCTGATATCATTATAAGCTCCTTTACGCATTGGGCTACAGGCTTATTGAAAGGTGAAACAGAAGAATATTTATTTGTTGAGCTTAATAAATTAAATCTTGATAGGTTTATCGGTCATAATAAAATTTGGCCAACACCTGATGTTGATCCAAAAGACTTAGGTACGGTTCATGACGGTGGTTTAAATGCTGCTAATCATATTCCAAGTTATCTTGCAAAAGCCACTCCTAACCCTGAAGTAGCAACCAGTTAACAAGTCGTTTAAAAGGACAAAAAACAGTTGGCTTTTGCTCCTTCGTCGCTAATTTTAGCCAACAATTTTTTGCCTCTTAACGAGGCGTTATATGTTTAAGGAATGTTTCGAGCATGGATGAAAAGTTTGAAGAAGTAGTAGATCAGTACTTAGAAAAGGCAATTGAAATTGAAGCTGAAACTTCAATGCCTCAAGCTAGCTCATCAATGTTATTTGCAACAGCTTGCTACAATGCCCAGAGTATTCTTGATAAATCCTCTGCAAAAAACCTAGAAGCTAATATTGCTGAGTATATTGAAATGTATGAGGATATGCTTAGGAACTCAATTGAGCATTATTCTAGTAAATAAACATATAACAAACGCATCAATATGGACGTTGCTCTTCACCCGTTTTAGTGGACACCTCCTCATCACTTTGAGGAGGCTAAAATGCCTAGATATACCCAACCTAGAAAGATATGGTTTTACCCCGTTAATTTCAAAATCAAAGCAGTCGAACTAAGCTTACGAGACGATGTCATGTCAAAGGACGTTGCCGAGGCGCTAGATATTCATCCGTTAATGCTTAGTCGTTGGCGAAAAGAGTATAGAGAGGAAAATTAACAAGACATCCATCCAGAAATTAACAAGACACCCACCCTAAATTTTGCTCTTTTCAAAATAAAAGACTACGTTTTGGTTAGTGCAAAAAATAAGCAGAGTGTCTTATGGCAATCGCAAGAAAGCGTCAAGTAAGTTTGGTTGATACAAAATACTATCACTGTATTTCACGGTGTGTTCGTCGTGCATTTTTATGTGGGGAAGACCGTTTTACTGGTCAATCTTACGAGCATCGACGAGGGTGGATTGAAGATAAGTTGCTTGAATTAGCTAAAGTATTTTGTATTGATATATGTGCTTATGCCGTAATGAGTAATCACACCCATTTAGTACTGTATGTAGATGATAAGAAAGCAAATAGGCTGAATGATAAAGCGATTGTTATTCGCTGGCATAAACTCTGTAAAGGCACCGTACTTACGCAAAAATATGCACAAGGTGAAAAGCTAAGTAAAGTTGAACTCATCTTTTTCAATCAAACGGTTATACAATACCGCGAACGCCTAGCGAGTATCAGCTGGTTTATGCGGCTATTAAATGAAGACATTGCGCGCAGAGCAAATAAAGAAGATAACTGCACAGGACGATTTTATTCGCTGCCATCCATGGCGCTCACCCTTCGGGCCGCTTAAGGCGTTCAAAGTTGTTCCATACAACTTTGTGGGAAGGTAGGTTCAAATCTCAAACATTATTAGATGAAGCCGCACTTGCAGCGTGTATGGCGTATGTAGATTTAAACCCTATAAGAGCTAAAATGGCTAACATACCAGAAGAGTCAGACCATACCAGTGTGCAAAATCGAATTACAAGCGCGGCAGTTGGTAAACAACCTAAGCAGTTACTCCGATTTGCAGGTATGCCACGTCAAGTTATGCCTAAAGGGCTCCCATTTGAGCTTAAATCGTACCTTGAACTCGTTGAGCTAACAGGACGAATAATACGAGAGGATAAACGCGGGCATATTGATAACATGCCCCTACTTTTGCTAGAAAGGCTTAATATATCCCCAGAAAACTGGTTAAAACTCACCACACAATTTACACGCGTATTTTATGGTGCAGTAGGCAGACCCACTTCACAAATAAGTTACTGTGAAAATTTAAAGCGCAAACGGCGTTCAAATATTAGCAACTGCGAAAAGCTACTCGCATAAATCAAAAACCACTCAGTAAAAGTTAAAACTGAAATTTTGCAGTTATTTTCATGCGTGTAATTCAGGTTTAATAACGCCAATAACTTATTTATTAGATGAAATGAAAGTGGCCCAAGAATAAAAGATAAATTTTGAACGTGATTGGCAAACTTAGTGCACAGTTTTGTTTGTTAAATTAAAATGGGTGTCAAGTTTGGTTACTTTGTGTGGCAACTGTATTGCCTTGTTCATAAAATAGAAAAGTTGCAAAACACGATGCATTAAGGAGGGGAAGCCCTTTTACCCTAAATTAAAGCTACTCAACCAGCCGCAACCCCTTCCAAAACGCCAATTAAAACAATATCAAACACTTTTTTATATTCTGCGTAAAATTACAGTAATCAATTGAACGAATATAGGAACTCAGCTATGGTTTGTTTATCAATAAAAATAAATAAAAACGAGTTAATCTACAGACTCGTTATGTTGCTCATGAAGAATGTGAGCTATTCTACTCAAAATAAGGATTTTTTATGAGTTTATTTAAATTAGTTAGTTTATTGATCAAGTTTAGCTGTTTGTTCTTGCTTTTAAGTGCCCCAAAATATCTTCTCGCTGAAGATAAAGCCTACCCTCAATTTAGCGGTTATTCACCTAAATCTAAGTTAACAATAAACTTTGAACCTGTGAACATATTATTAGAATCGAATGTTCTTGATATGGGGCCATCTAGAAGAATAAATGCTAAACTTGAGGTACCTCCAATAGGTACTAAGTTAAGAAATGTTTTCCCTAGAGCTACCCATAATGAAAGTAACAGATTCACATATGAGTTGATAAAATCTCCTAAACAAAAAAGTTTAGTCAATGATGTTAAAAAATATTTAGAATCATTGCCCGAGAAAAACAACCTTAATTTATATTCAAAACAAGAGCAATTGGCCTATTGGCTTAATCTTTATAATATTACTTTAATTAACGAAATTGTTAAGCGGTATCCAATAGTTAATTTAGAAAAAATATTAACTGGTCCTGACTCACTATTGGATAAAAAGCTAGTAAATATTGGTAGTCTTCAGTTGAGTCTCAGTGACATACAGTATGGGATTTTAGATAAAAACTATAGAAAAGAACCTTTAATAATTTATGGATTATATCAAGGTTATATCGGCAGCCCAAATATCAATAAAAAAGCTTTTTCAGGTAAAAATGTATATAAATTATTAAAAAATAATGCAACAGATTTTGTCAATTCGAATAGAGGTACAAACATTGATTCTCTAAATAGTTTAGAGGTCTCTAGTTATTATGCTAGGAATGCTGATTATTTTCCTAATTTTAGCAATGACCTCAAACTTCATCTGTTGCAATTTGCTGATGAAACAACCCAAGAAATAATAAATAAGTCGGATAAAATTGAACCCATTATAAATAATTGGGCAATTACTGATCTATTTGGAAGTAAAAGAGTCTTTGGTGGGGCCATGTCTACTAACTCAGCAGCATCAATAGGAATTTCAAGAAATTATGCATTGACCGATAAAGTCACTAAAGACGCGAACACAGGTGGAAAGTTCAGACTTTCACCTAGAGAAATAACCAGGTTAAAGGAGTTAATGAAAGTAAGAGCTAAGAATTACGGTGAGACATCCGTAACGATAACAGACCTAGAATTACAAGGTGAAAACTAAAATTTACAATGTATGAACAGTAGCTCAGTATGATGAGAAAAAAAACAAAACAAACAAGGCACCAACCTTAAATTTTGTACTTTACTCAATTAGAGGCTAGCTTTTTTTAGTGTGAAAAATAAGCAGAGTTTCTTATGGCTATTGCAAGAAACGTCACATAAGTTTGGTTGATACAAAATACTATCACTGTATTTCACGTTGCGTGTGACGTGCATTTTTATGTAGCGAAGACCAGTTTTACTGGTCAATCTTACGAGCATCGCAGAGAGAGGGTTGAAGATAAGTTACTTGAATTAGCTAAGGTATTTTGTATTGACGTGTGTGCTTATGCCGTAATGAGTAATCACACCCATTTAGTGCTGTATGTAGATGATAAAAAAGCTAATGGACATTTAATCAATTAATACATTACCCAGCTCATTGCTTAAAAATAGATCGCTCATTCGTAAATGATCTTTTTTCAGAGCGCGAGGCACGTAACAAAATGGTGATGATCATCCAAAGTTTGGCCAAGCTTTACGATCTTAGAGTGATTGCTGAAGGTGTTGAAACCGAATCACAAATGACTTACCTCAAAGAACTCGGTTGTGATTGGGCGCAAGGCTACTATTTATCGCGGCCACTATCTTGGGATGATTTTTGCGCGTTACTTAAATCTTAAATAAACAACCTGATATGATTATTAAACAATAGGTTACAAGTTATGTTGTATTGTTGGTTAGTGTTAGTGCAGCGTGGGTACTTTAGTAATTTGCATCTATTTTAAATCTAATTAGAAAACAAGGAATGTATATGAATCAAGTAAATAAAAAAGCAATCATTAAATTTGAAATGTCAGAAACAGGGCACCAAATTGTTAATGCTAAAATTAATGGCAAGCCTTTGCGCTTAATTTTAGATACAGCCGCAGGCTCGTGTGTTTTAGATAAAGCCTGCCTTAATGATTTAAACATTATAGAAACACTAAGTGATGAAAATGCGGCGGGTTTAGGTACATCTGAGCATGTAATGGGAAATATTGAGGTTTCAGAAATTGAATTAGCTGGCGATGTATATAAAAACCCGAGCTTTGTATCGTTAAATCTTGACCATGTGCAAGTTGCAGGTGGAGAAGAGGGTGTACATGGTTTACTTGGCTCGCCTTTTTTTATTCAGCACAAAGGCGTTATAGATTTTGAGAATCATACGCTTGAGCTTTTAAAGAGCTAGTTATACTTAAATGAAATATAAATTAATTAAATTTTAAATACGTACACAATTATTCTTTAACTTAGTGGAAGGTTGTATAACTTTTAAATTAAAGAGCTTAGACAGAAATAAAGTTAATATCCTATTGTTTGTGTGTTTTTTGAACTTTTTATATTCTTAAATATCAATTGTTTAAGCTTGCATGGTTGGTTTAGTAAAATTTTCTATATTTACAAGCATAATTTATACGTGTAGAATTTTTAATGCTTTATTACTATTTTTACTAAATAACAAAGGATATGTTTATGCACTTGTATAAGGAACAATTTTTAGAAAAGCATGATTACCCAAGAGTTTCTAAGCCATCTAAGGTTTTGATTATCGCTTCTACAGAGCGTTGTGGAAGTCATATGCTTGGCCATGCATTACATAATACCAATTCGTTCGGTTTTCCTTTGGAATATGCAAACCCTGCAAACCTAAATAAATGGAAAGAAAAATTACAGATAGATGATTTTTTTGAAGTCATTGATGAACTTCAGCAAAGAAGAACATCACCAAATGGGGTTTTTGGAATTAAACTCCACTATCAACATATTGAACAGTTTGGTGGGTTTGAGAATTTAGTTAAATATTTTCCAGATGCATATTATGTTTTATTAACGAGGGAAAACGTATTAAACCAAGCAGTCTCTTTATCAATTGCCAGTCAAACTGGAGTGTGGATTTCTGGGCAGCAACCTGTGACAGAAAACCCTGAATATGATTATTCAAGTATTGATGAAAGTCTTAAAAATATTATAAAAAACAATTCTTCTTGGCGATATGCTTTAGCAGCTAGTGATTGTAAATATATAGAAATGAACTTTGATAATGTTAAGAACAACTTAAATAATACTATTTCTGAGATTGCTGACTTTATGGGGATCAGCGTTAACAGCGAAGATATTCCTAAAGATCAGGTTACAAGTAAACAAAGTAATAAGTTAAATGAAGAGTGGGCAGATCGTTTTTGCTCTGAATTTAATTTATCAAGCCAGTTAATTCCCGAGCAAAAACCTAAATTAATTAAAAAGATTAAGAAAAAGATTAAGAAAACGTTTTCATAATCTTGTAATTTGATTAATTAGTTAGGCTATTCAATACTTTTTAAAGTAACCACATATCTAAGTTATTAGTTTATCCATTGTGTTTATTACTCGCTTTAAACACAATGGATCAATTTTGATTTAAATATTACTATTTTGTTTTAACAGCTCTTTTCTTACTATTTCAGCACCTTTAGTTAGTGCATTGAGCTTACCATTTGCGACTTTATGAGAAAGCGGAGCCATGCCGCAGTTTGTACAAGGGTAGAGTTTATCAGCATCTACAAACTGTAGGGCTTTGCGTAAAGTGGCGGCTACCTCTTCTGGTGTTTCTATTTCATTGCTGGCAACATCAATAGCACCCACCATTACTTTTTTACCGCGAATGAGTTCTAGTAAATCCATCGGTACATGCGAGTTGTGACACTCTAGTGAGATAATATCAATATTCGATTGCTGTAATTTAGGAAAAGCTTCTTCGTACTGACGCCATTCACTGCCGAGTGTTTTTTTCCAATCGGTGTTGGCCTTTATGCCGTAGCCGTAACAAATATGTACTGCGGTTTCGCATTTTAGCCCTTCAATTGCGCGCTCTAAACAGGCAATGCCCCAATCGTTTACTTCATCAAAAAACACATTAAACGCGGGCTCATCAAATTGGATAATATCAACGCCAGCGGCTTCTAGCTCTTTGGCTTCTTGGTTTAGTATTTTGGCAAATTCCCACGCTAGTTTTTCGCGGCTTTTGTAATGGTCGTCATACAGTGTGTCTATCATGGTCATTGGGCCAGGTAACGCCCATTTAATAGGTTGGTTAGTTTGCGAACGTAAAAACTTAGCGTCTTCTACAAACACGGGTTTTTGGCGGCTAACAGGGCCCACTACGCTTGGTACACTGGCATCGTAACGGTCACGTATTTTTACCGTTTTACGTTTTTCAAAATCAACACCGTTAAGGTGCTCTATAAATGTAGTTACAAAATGCTGACGTGTTTGCTCACCATCGCTTACTATATCAATGCCTGCTTGCTGCTGGTCGAATAATGATAAGCGTAAGGCGTCGTGTTTACCTTGGATTAATTCATTTGCTTTTAATTTCCAAGGGGACCAAAGAGTTTCTGGCTCTGCAAGCCATAATGGCTTTGGTAAACTGCCTGCTGTAGATGTAGGTAATAAAGTTTTCATAATAAGTGATACCGTATAATTTAATTAAATTTAGATGTTTACCGTTGTAAATTGCTCAAGCGCCGATTGGTATGGTTTTATAAAGTGCTCTTCTGCAAACTTACCTTGCTCTGCAGCTAATTTACTGCGCTCATCTCTATCGTAAATAATTTGTGTGAGTGAATGGTCAGCATTTTTTAAATTAGGTTTGTAAGCTTTACCAGCCGTAGCATTTGCGTTGTAAATTTCTGGGCGATAAATTTTTTGAAACGTTTCCATGGTGCTAATAGTGCTTATTAGCTCAAGGTTGGTGTAGTCGTTAAGTAAATCCCCAAAGAAAAACAAGGCAAAAGGCGCAGCGCTATTTGCAGGCATAAAGTAGCGAACCTGTAAGCCCATTTTCTTAAAGTATTGCTCTGTTAGCGAAGATTCGTTTGGTTGGTACTCAATACCTAAAATAGGGTGCTCGTTTGCTGTTCGGTGATAAGTTTTGTTATCAGACACACTTAGGCATATTACCGGTGGCTTTTTAAAGTTTTGCTTGTATGTACTTGAGTTCACGAACGATTGAAACAACTTACCATGCAACTCACCAAAATTATCAGGAATACTAAACTGTGGTTTATCTTTATTGTGTTGCTGTAGTAGCACGCTAAAGTCGTAGTCACGAACGTAAGACGAAAAGTTGTTACCAACAATGCCTTCTATGCATTTGTTTGTTTTGTTATCTACTATGTTGGTTTTAAGAATTTCTATTGATGGAAAGCTTTGGCTATTTTCATCTAAGCCAATATCTACAGAAATAATTTCGAGTTCGATTGAATAACGATCTGCCGTTGGGTTATCCCAATTAGCTAGCGTATTAAAGCGGTTATTGATCATGTTAAGTGCTTTGCGCAAGTTAGATTGACGGTGCTCGCCACGAGCTAAGTTTGCAAAGTTAGTTGTAATACGAGTATTTGTTGATGGCGTATAGTGCTCATCAAGGCGCTGACTTTTAATATTAAAGGTTAAGTTTTTACTCATGATGTTGGTATCCAATTTTTATTTAAAGGCAAAGCCATTGTTTTTAAAAGTGGCTGCTGCTTAGCTATAAAGTAGAGGCTAGCTAAGCGCTGTTCGATGGGTAATTTATACGTAAATTGTGCCTTAAATAAAAACGGTATAATTTCACATAAAACATGAGATTGATTCATTTATAAAATATGGCTTAGCGCTCGCACCTAAGATAGGCTGAAATCAGGTATGTAAGTTAGCTGATAGGGTTAGTATTTATAGCGGTTTAGATGTCTAGATGGTTTTGTTGCGGTAATTTCATGTTCGGTATGAGTAATATTCAGGGCTCTGTTTTATAAACTATGTAATGTGTAAAAAGTCAGGTTATCTATCTGTTGTTCATCTACACTTAGTTACACTCGTTTACTAACTTCTTAATAATAAAGTACATTGTGTACGCATAAGTAAATAGATGAACAAATTAAAAAACCTTATCACCCAGTTTATAAGTGCAATGCAAAAGCGCCCTGGGTTATTAGCTGTGATGGCGTTTTGCTCTGGTGTAGCAAGCTATGTCATGGTTGACAGGAAGGAGTCGTTTTCGCAGGTTATTGCTATTGTGTTATTGATAAGCTGGCTTTGGCTAATTATAGATAATTGGCTGCGCGAAAAAGTAGAAGAGAGGTTTGGTGTAGCGGTATCGCCTAACGTAATGCGTTTTGCACTGCAAATGGTGCAACAAGAGAGCTTGTTTTTTGCGTTACCCTTTTTTTTAGCGGTTACGCAGTGGGATCATCCACAAGCAATTTTTACATCCCTTATTGTTTTGTGTGCCGTAGTGTCGGTTATCGACCCGCTTTATTACAAAAAATTAGCTAGAAATCGGACACTATTTAGCGTGTTTCATAACTTTGCATTATTTGTAGTATTGCTTGTAACACTGCCCATTTTATTAAACCTGACGACTACCCAAAGTTTGGTAATTGCACTAATTACGGGTGTTATTGTTACCTTGCCAAGTTTAAACAACTTAATGCCTAATGCACGCTGGTGGCGTTTTCCTATTTTAGTTTTAATTTTATGTGCTTTTAGTGCCAGCGTTTGGCAGTTACGCAGCTTTGTGCCACCGGCAGCCCTTAGATTAACCGATATTACGTTAGCGCACGAAGTCGACTTACAACATAAAAAGCCTGTAGGTAGTATTAAAACGCTTGATTTACACACCTTACACCGTGAAGGTTTATACAGCTGGACTGCGGTTAAAGCACCACGGGGTTTAAACGAAAAAATACTTCATGTGTGGATACATAATAAAAAAGAAGTCGATAGAATTACCCTAAATATTAATGGCGGGCGTGAGCAAGGTTATAGAGCGTGGACACACAAAGTAAACTTCCCAAGTGATGCAACGGGTAAGTGGCAAGTAAAGGTAGTAACAGAATCAGGGCAGTTAATAGGTCTAACCAAATTTATTGTTACATCTTAATTATAGTAATAGATTTGTAAATGAATAAATATTTGATAGGCTATTTTTACAGTGTTCAATGGATGAACGTTATGAGTTTGGCATTTGATGTGTTTATTTGGTTAATGATAGAGACTATTTTAGGTTTTTTAATTTACTCAACAGGTTGCGCTATTTTGAAAATAGTTACCTTTGGTAAGTTTAAAAGCGAAATTACCGATTATGTATCGTTTAAGGCGAATAAAGCCAAAGATGTTTACTTAATTTGTTTACTCGGGTTTAGCTTTTATGTTCTGTTAATTGGCTTTATTGCTTACATGAGCCACTAACTTATACAAACCACATGAAACAAAATAGATTTTTGATTGCAGCGAGTGCTTTGAGCTTTATAGCCTCGCTTTTACATGTAGCGTGTATTTTTGGCGGGCCTGACTGGTATCGCTTTTTTGGTGCTGGTGAACAAATGGCTCAACTGGCAGAGCAGGGAAGTACCTATCCAACTTATGTAACTTTAGCTATTGCAGTTATTATTGCTATTTGGGGCTTATATGCGCTCTCTGGTGCAGGCGTTATCTTAAAACTGCCACTATTAAAAACTGCCTTGGTATTAATCACCACTATTTATTTAGTGCGCGGTATTGCGGGATTAATCATTCCTTTTTTAACTACAAGCCAAATAATTCACCACAACTCTATTAAATTTTGGATTATAAGCTCGATTATTTGCTGCATTTATGGGTTATTTTATTTATTTGGCACCCTTAAATTATGGCGAACGCAAATGTATCAACGCTAATTTCCCCTAACTCTTATACTCAAATTATTAACCACAAATAGCTTATTTTTATTGCTCATTTTTATAATGGGCAATACTATGTGCGACTATTTTTTACGCGTATATTTTTTCGCTTTAGGTGTTATATAAATGAATAAAACGCTATTGAGTACTTTGCTTACAGCTATGCTTTGTGCATCTTTTTTAGTTAAAGCGCAGACCCAAGACGTACCTGCACTTGAGCCTGAATTAGGTGTTGGCGGAAATATTAAGCTCGATGAGGCTAGTACAGCGTATATTGATGACGGTGTTGATTTTCACGTGCATCCACTTTGGGAAAGTAGATATATCAGTGAGGGCCGTGACAATTTAGCGGGCAAAGGCATTGTCTCAATCGCATCTGAATTTAATTATAATGCAATAGCTATTATTCCGTGGCTTGCAAGGGGTGTTGATAGCGATTATACCGAGTTTAACTTAAATGCGATTTACGCAACTCAGTTATTTAATACCGTTGATATGTTTATTGGTTATAACCATTTAAGATCACGTGAAAATGCCTCTAATGATCATGACAATGAGGTTAGCTTAGATTTTTCGTACTTTTACGATGATAAAATTCAGATCACTAGCAGCGCATATTATTCGTTTGATTCTCAAGGTACATTTATTGAGCTTGCAATTAGTAAAGGCTACGAGATAAATGAAGCTGTCAGCATTGATCTTCAAACGGGGGTTGGGTTTAACGCAGGTTATGTAAGTGACGGCCATAATGGTATAAACAATTTTAAGCTTACCGCTAATGTGTCGTATCAAGTTATTAAGCAGCTTGAAGTATACGCATATAGTAGTTACACCATGGCAATCAATAAAAACGCTGAGCGCTTTGTAGGTGATCAAACATTAAAAAATTTGTTGTGGGCTGGTATTGGTCTTAGCTATCAATATCGTTGAAAGTTAGCAGCACAATAAAACGATTGTGCTGCTTATAAATAAGCTTCCTTTAAAATTAAGTGTATTAGTTCAGACAAG